>CAYPIZ010000020.1:0-10902 GCA_964410935.1 uncultured Acetobacter sp.
GGGTTCGAACCCCAGACCCACTGATTAAGAGTCAGTTGCTCTACCAACTGAGCTATGCACCCATAACCAAAAACTGAACTGAATATACCCAAAAGATTTTTATTTGCAACACTTTTTTGCGCATTTTTGCATATTTTTTTATTTTGCATAAAAAGCTTGCCAAATAAATATGTTGCA
Source organism: uncultured Acetobacter sp. (assembly GCA_964410935.1). Taxonomy (GTDB): domain Bacteria; phylum Pseudomonadota; class Alphaproteobacteria; order RF32; family CAG-239; genus CAG-267. The sequence goes on from CAYPIZ010000020.1 coordinate 178, forward strand.
CCTATAAAATTATGACATGCAAAGGAGAAAGTATGAAAATATATAGGGTAGGCGGCGCCGTTCGGGATAAATTATTGCATAAAAAAATCCATGATGAAGATTTTGTGGTTGTCGGTGCAACAGAGGAGGAAATGCTTCGCCTCGGCTATAAAAAAGTCGGGAAGCGTTTTCCCGTTTTTCTCCATCCGCAGACCAAAGCGGAATATGCGCTTGCCCGTAAAGAAGTCAAAACCGGCCCGCGTCATCAGGATTTTCATTTTATCTTTACACCGGATATCACGTTGGAGGAAGATTCTTTTCGGCGGGATTTTACCTGTAATGCCTTGTATGAGGATCTTTCTACCCAAGAAATTATTGATTTTCACCACGGTAAAGAGGATATAGAAAAACACATTTTACGTCACATATCCGCCCATTTTGCCGAAGACCCTCTCCGTGTTTTGCGTTTGTGCCGTTTTGCAGCTACTCTGAATTTTACGGCTGCGGAAGAAACGTTGTCGCTATGTCGTCAAATGGTGCAGGAGGGGGCTGTTTCCCATTTAAGCAAGCCCAGAATTTGGGGCGAGCTGGAAAAAGCCCTGTCTTCCCAGCGGGTGGATAAATTTATTCTAACGGCAGAAGCTTGTACCGTATGGAAGAAACTGTTTCCAGAAATTCAAAACACACAATACCTGGTCCGTCTTTTTCAAGATAACAAAATAACCGATCCCATGGTGAATTTGGCTGTTTTACTTTATCGGTTGGATAGAACCGACATTGCAAACATTGCCAAACGGCTCTATCTTCCGTTGCGTTATAAAGACTTTGTCTTTTTTACCGCCACGCACCAACACATACCGCAAAATGATGTGGAAACCGCTCTGATGGCGCTGGAATTGGCTTCTCATCAACAGGAAAATTTTCTGAACCGCTATGTGACTTTTATGCAAACCGTTGCTACTGAAAATAATCCGGATTTATCACGCTTTCTGATGCATTTGCAACACTTGACGAAACAGGCGGAAAGCCATAAAGTAACGGAACTGCCGAATTTTGATGATCTGAAAGCCAAACTCCAAAATCATCAGATGACTTCCGCAGACTTAAAAACTTGTTTTGCACACTATCTCTTAACCTTAAAATAAGCTTTTTGCATAAAGTGTTGTGCAAATCGGAAATTATGCTTTAAAAAAAAGATAAATGTGTTTAAATTTTTAACAAATAACTTTTTTGAATTATGGTGTTATCATGAAGAGATCATTTAGGTACGCATTATTGTTAGGTGTTTCGTTGTCAACCGTTGCCGTTCAGGTAAAGGCTGAGGATGTTGCAAATACCGCAAACACAACAAACTATGAGCTGAACAATCAAGCAGCCGAATTGTTAGCTGCAGGGGAAAGTGCCGGCAAAGTTGTCCTTCCGGAAGAAAATCCTAATATTGTAAGGGAAAAAATTGACGGAGGTTTTGTTGAAAAACTGCTGGATGATAAAAAGCAGGTCATTGCCGAGAAAACCATAAAAAATGATAAAGTCACCAAAAAAGTGCTGAATTATTACCGTGCGGATGGTAGTCTTTCCCGTCAGATAACGGCGACAGATGATGACGGCTTCTATGCAGAAGAGTTTTTTTCAAACGGGAAAATAGCCTCTCAGGCAGCATTTTTGAGCGAGGGGAATAAAATCGGCAAGGAACGTCGGTATGATGCTTTAGGTACACTCCGTCAGGAGGTTACTTGGGCTTTGCCTAAAAATGCCGATAAAAAATCTGCTAAAACCATCAGAGTTGGTGATGTGATAACGTATTATCCGGACGGACGTGTCGCCGCGGTTTTACCGGCAGAAGAGGGACGTACAGCCACTTTTTATGATTTATCCGGTAATGTGATTAAAGAGATTAACAACGCGCATGTTATCAAACCTCTTAAGGACGAAGATGAAAATTGCGTTGATAAAACCATACAACTGAGTTTGGATGAACTGGTGGAATTATACGAAGACGAGGGGGATATTTCATACAATAAATGCGGTTTGCCCTATCGTGAAAGTTTCTTGTATGAAGTTGTCGGTACCAAAGGTATTTTAGCCACCAAAATCAGCTATGATGAAGAGGGAATGATTCGCCGTATTACGCCTTATAAAGAAGGGGAAAAGAATGGTGTTGAAAAGAAATATGATGCTTCAGGCACGCTCACAGCAGAAGTAAATTACAAAAATGGTAAAAAAGACGGTATGGCTATCGGTTACTTCCCCGATGGTAAGACGGCTTTTCGTAAAAGATATGCTGATAATAAGGTTGTTGATAAGCTGACTTGCTATTTCCCGAATGGGGAAGAAGCTGCCGTTTTCTACTATAAAGACGGTGTGAAGAACGGTACGGCAGAAATTAAAGGGCCGAATGCCCGTCAGATAAACTTTGTTGACGGATTGATAGACGGTAAAGCAAGCACGCCGCTCCATCGTTCGCAAACTTCGGTTTTGAGCAAAGTAAAGAAAGAGGAGGGCTGTGTAGATATCCAGAACAGGCTTTCTGATATCCTGTCTGAAATTAAAACCAATGAAAACAGTTTGCGCCAATCTTTTAATATCAAACCACCGGCAGGTTGTGAAGACCTTTCCAAGTATAAAGTCATTAACAACCTCTACGCTTGTGTGGATAGCCAACAGAAACAGCGTGTCGTTTTACCGATAGAGTATAGAAAAGGGAGTTTTGTTACGGCTTCTTTCTATACGCCGGACGGTGTTTTGGAGGCACAAGTTCCTTATTTCCAAAAGAAAAAGCAGGGATTTGCCAAACAATATGATGCAGACGGCGTTGTTAAAGCAGAGGTCTTCTTTGACAAAGATAAACTCACGGATACATCACGCACCTATCATAAAAACGGAACGATTAAAGAAACGCTCTCCTATGCAGACGGGGTGGATAGGCAGGTTATGGCCCGCTATGATGATAAAGGGAATGCCGTATTCAGTTTAAGTTATAAGGATAAAGATCGCAATCAGGCATTTCTGGCCTCTCCAAGCACCCAAAAAGATATTTACGTTACATTTTATCAAAATAAACCGGAAATCGTGCGTGAGATTTCTACGGAAAATCCGCTCAATTTAACGGAATACAACCTCGCTCTTGGGGAATATGCCCTTTATCAAAACGGCAACGTTGTCGGTGGGGGGGAGATTTGCAATGTGAATACCCCTCAAAAGGCGGTGGCTGCTCCGCAAAAGGAGATAAAGTCTGAAGATCTTGCACCTGTTAAGACGGAGAAAAATCCGCTTACCAAAGATATTCCTCCGGTAATGTCTGAGGAAGAAGCTCCTGTCGTTGACGGTTTAGAGCCTTTGTCGGAAATTGACATAGCCGAATTTGACGCTGACGTACCGGATTATAAAGTAGAGAACGCAATTATCCCCACAAAAGAGGAGAAAAAGCGGGCAGAACTTGCTGCACAAAACATTGGTCCGGTCGCTAAACCTGAAATTACGGAATTAACGGAAGTTGTTGATAAACAGCACATCAGCCAAGGGGAAAAGACCGCTAATCAAAATCTTTCTAAGACGGAAAAATTCTATTACCCGAACGGCAATCTCTATAAAACCGTAAAGACCAGAGGTTCCCGTACGGAAGAAGTAAAAGAATATTCCAAAACCGGCTTGTTGCTGACGGACATCACATACAGTGATACCGGTATTATGACGGAAAAATACTTCGGTTCAGGGGAAATCCGGCGGAAACTGAATAAAAATTATGATGATAACGCCGTTACGGCTTTTGTTTCTCGGGAAGATTTCTTTGATAACGGTAAGCCTCGGTATGAGGTTTCCAGACAGGATAATACGTTGCTCTTTAGTGAGAAGGCCTATTATCCGGACGGTGTGCTAAAGCAAGAAACCGTTCAGACTTCTCCGCTGGCATTTACTGAAAATGACTATGATGCCAAAGGAAAGCTTGTCAAGACGGTCATGCAGTCCGGCTTAAACACCTTGATAAAAGAATACGGTGCAGACGGTTCTTTAACTCGGTTGACCTTAAATGATAAGGAACTTGCCAAGACCTTTGCCAAAAACGGTGAAGATTTGCTCAATGATGGTTCTAAAAACTATTCAACCGATGGCGTTCTGCAGTTTGAGTTTAAGACAAGCACAGATAAGAACGAGCTGATTGAATATTATACGGCCAACCGTCCAAAGACGGAAATTATCTTCTTTGCAGACGGAAAAATCTCGGTAAAGAGTTTCGCTAAAGACGGAACAGTGTTGAAATTTGCCGAATTGGCACCGGATGGAAAGCTCTATATCCGCAAACCGGAAGTTCGTGTCTTACCGGCATATCGGGAGCGTCATTGGGTAGATTACAACAATCCTAATTGGGTAGAAAATCAGGATAAGTATTCCATTCGCTCAATTGCGCATCTATCCATAGATACCACCGCGTATATTTTGAATGAATTGGATATGCCGATACCGGATTATCTGAGAAAACTTTATAATCGTTATTAAACTTTTCTCAAAGTTTTTTCCATAATTGCTGCCCGTCTTGCCATGAAGCGGGCAGTAATAATTTGTAATATTTTTTTGATTTAAATACCTTAAATTTTTTATAGAATAAGAATGAAGACGTAATACAGGAGTTTAAAATGATATTTTGTGATATGGATGGTGTTTTGGTGGATTTTGATGCCGAATTTGAACGGAATCACGGTATTCTTCCTTACAAATTGCCCCGTCAGGAACTTTGGCAGATTGTTTTGGATACAAAAGATTACTGGGTAAACCTTCCCAAGCAGAAAGATGCTGATGAACTGATGTCCTATCTCAACAAATATGATTTTAGAATTTTAACCGGTCTGCCGGCGTATGGATTTGATAAGGCCGAAAAGGAGAAAAAGCAGTGGCTCAAGAACCAATACGGTATAGAAAACGGGGTAATTTGCTGTCTTTCCAAAGATAAGCAAAATTACGGTGCTCCCAAAGATATCCTGATTGATGATCGGGAAAATAATATCAAAAATTGGGAGGCAATGGGCGGTATCGGTATTTTACATACTTCAGCACAGGAAACCATTAAACAACTACAAAAACTAATTGATAAGAAATGACAGAAGATATTAGAGATAAAGTATTAAGAAAATCGGAAAATTTACTCGGCTGGCTGGATACCTTGCAGTGTGAAGAGCATGTTCCTTTTACGGAAGAAGAAAAGAACACCATTTTGCAACAAGAGGCCGAGGGTGCAAAACAAAATTATGATATGGCAATTGAGAAGTTTAAGCTCAAGAATAGCGGTAATGTTCCGGCAAAAATAAAACGTTTTATCGTGTATTGGGGGTATCCCGGCGCCGGTAAGTCCATCATGTCTAAAAAGATCATCAATCGTTTTGCCAAAGATGAGGATTGTCTGCCTTTTAACATCATAGATAAAGACGAACATCGCAACTTATTTCCCAATTTATTTGAACACCTCAAAGGTGGCCATATTGATGAATGTGAAAAGTTTGCCGGTGTAACGATAGATTATGTCCGTCAGATTTTGGATTTATCTTTTGAGTATGCTCAAAGATCCGTTCTCTCAATCGGCTCTATGGGGGCAGGGGCAGAGTTCAAAGACAACGCTTTGAATGCCATTGCTCATGGCTATAAGCCTTGTGCCGTTTATATGGCTGTCAATCCGGATGTGGCTTACCTAAGTAGTGTATATCGCAGCGCAACTTTGTATGATAAGATTATTTTTCAGAATAATGAGCTCTATCCCCGGTTAGTTTCCGGTGAATATTTCAGCCGGGTGGTTAAACAAGCCCCGACTATGATTCAACGGATTGATGATTTCCAAAAAGAGCATGCGGAAAATGTTGATTTGCTGGTGGTGAACAGGGATGATAATGTTCTGTATGACACCCGTCGTCCGCATATAGAAAATGTGCTGGATGTGATTAAACAGGAAGAAGAGCGTCCTTTGACGGAAGCTGAAATCACCCTGGTTGATCACCAAATTCAGCAAATTGCTCAAAATATGCTCTATCGCTATGAAAATAACATTTACTCACCATGTGGTGCAGAAGTCCAAATGGCAAAAACGGCCGTAGAAAACATTTCCAAACGTATTGGTGACGTTCCTCAAAGAGGGGACAATGCTTTTTATTTTGGATTGTTGGGAAAGCAAGCCTTCGTGCGTTAGAAAACAATCATCAGCAAAGCAACCAGAAAGCCGAGCATTCCGCCCATTGCCGGGGTGAGGACAAGGGGTTTCTTCTCTAAAATCCGGGCAAAAAGAGGGGAGAGGAGTAACAGTGCCACCACATACCCTGGGTTGCTTGCCAGACGCAATGCCAAAGTTTTTGCACTAATAAGGATCGTACTGAAAAAGATCAGCCATAGTGCCTGTTTTATGGAAATTTGTGGTGCTGTTTGAGTGTTTTTTCTTGTTTTAAGATACATAATCAGGTTGTACAGCCCGCTCACAAAACAAGCCACCACCAGATAACACACCACGCCGGCGTATGCCGAACCTCCATGTAGGGCAATATATCTGGTGGCAATACTCATCACCGCGAGGGCAAAAGTGGCCGGATAAAGGTAAGCTTCCGCCTGTTTGGAAACATGGACTTTCATCATCTGCCAATAGCACACGGAAAAACCGCATAGCACCAAAAAAAGACTGATCAGTTTGATCGGTGTGTGTGCCAATGCTGCCAAAGAAGAAATATCTATCCCCCACCATAAAAACGTTGTCACCAAAACCGTTGTGGCCATAAATCCTGATGTCGTGTTTGCCCCGTATGCTGCCGAGGCAAAAAAGATATGACTATCATAAATCCCGATCATGATCCCCTGTAAGACCAAAATCATATAATAAGCTGCCGAAAGCGGAAGCTCTATGGTAAACAGTAGCGGGAAAATACAACCGGCAATACCGAACCCTCGCCACATACCAAGAACATAACCGTTAAAACGGTGCCTTTGGTTAAAAGCCAGATAAAGTGCATTGGTTAAACTGTAAATCAAACTCAACAAAATCCACATTTTTCCTCCCCTCAGGATATAATCTTTCTCTGTGTAAAATTAAAGGTTTACAACGGATAAATAATATGGTACACTATCCCTAATGACAGCTTTTATGCAAAAAGGAGAGAGCTATGGCCGAGAAAGAACAAAACACCGAGGAAACTACCCAACCATGGTGGAAAAGACTCTTTTCTAAAAAAGAACCTACAAGCATTATGTACGATCAGGATGATTTAAGAGAGGTTACCAAACTCATCAATGATACCGCCAAAGAAACCGGTATTGGCAGAAAAATAATGCTAGCAGAGATGGTAAATACGGTTATTGATATGGTCTCTCAAGGTATTAAGGAAATAAAAGCTATTCCTGTAGTTGGGTATGTGGTTGTTCCGTTAGAACCTTTAATCTCTTCAGCTCAGGAATTTGTAGAAAATAAAGTATTCCGTCGAGAACAATTTTGGTCTATAGAATTTAAGGCAGAACTTATCAAAAGATTAGAAAAAAAGTATATTGAGGAACATTCCCCACAAGAGCTTAAAAATATAGATTCTCAACACGCAATGAAATATATTCAGGAAATTTCTTCTACGGGAACGGATGTATTAGCTGCAAAAGCTCGTAAAATGTGCAGTGTGGCTGCAATGGGAGTAACGATGGCAGGTGTCGCAGCGGCTTGTTATGCTGCGCCTTGGTATATTCCCGCAGTTGTAGGCGCTACAACAGTGGGATCTTGTCTCACACGTGGATATATGAATAAAATAATGGTCAAACGTAATATTTCAGCATGTGAAGTCAAAAATGAGGCAGAAAAAACTCAAAATCAGTATCTCAATCAAACAATAAAGGCTACTCCGTCTTTTACCTCAGTAAAAGGGCTGAGTGAAAAAATGGGGGATATCTTCAATGGTCCGACATCCATAGAAAATATCCGGATTAACCGTGAAAAAGAGCGAGAGATTTTTAGCAATTTTTGTACAGAAATAACAGCTCTCCTGGAAAAGGATAAAGGCCCCGCCCACAAGAAAAAGCAGAAATATTTCAAGAAATTTCAGAATGAAATGACTGCAACTCTTAAAAAAGAGATTTCTCCGTCTGATCTGGATTCACAAAATTGCGAAAATATTCGCACCAATATAGATGCTTTTTATTCAAACATGAATAAAACCATTAGTCAGGAAAAAAATAACGATGAAATTAATAAGCAAGAAAGAGCCTGTATTCTTCAATTTGTGCAACAGATGAATTATCTGAATGAAGGTATTGCAGGACATATTCGTACATCAGCTAGAGAAAAAGAAAAAGCTACGACTGCAAGTGTTAAGGCATATACTCTTATAGATGGAGCATGCGGCTCCGCAGCTGTATGGGGGCCAATGGGCGTGGCTCTGTATCAAGGGGGATTAGCTACAATGGCAACAACAGGTCTTATGCTAGGGGTAACCAGCCGTCTGCTTTATTCCCAATCAGCAGGCGCAGTGATGAATTATGTTAACAATACCATTATAATCAAAGAGAGTTATGGAATATGTGCGAACAGTTTTCACAAATTAAAACCTAGAAATCTGGATTACTATAACGGAAAAGAGCAAGTAAATGCTCTGAATAATGAAATAGTTCTCTCGCAAGATCTCGCATATCAGCACCATATTTATAAGGAAGAAAAATCAGATAAGAAAGAAAATACTCAAGACGATGCAGAGAAGAATAATAAAGATATAGCCCCTTTGAGTGGCTCAAATCTTTTCCAAATGCAGAGTGAAATGACGATAGGAAAGGGAATAACGATTTTAGGCGGGGCAAGTGGTGCCGGTAAATCATCATTGATAGGCCTGCTGACCAGAGATGACTTGCCCACCCAAGGTAGCATCAGAATGGGGTATCATAATGATAATGGGGAATTTGTCAGTCAAAATTATGCCGATCTGGATAAAAACAGCATTCCGGATCAGATTGCTATTGCCCATCAAGATCTTAAACCGTCTTCATTTATAAGCGTGGAAGAGTATATTAAACTGGGAAATCCGCATGCAGATCCGGAAAAAGTGCAAGCGGTTAAAGATCTCTTACATATTGATACCAAGGGTGAAAACGGTGCAATAGACTGTACCAAAATGCTGGATCATAATTTTTCCGGTGGGCAACAAAAACGCATAGAATTAGCCCGTGCTTTAATTCAAGATTCCCCGATAATGATCCTGGATGAGCCGACTTCCGGTGTGGATGAAACCATGACAAAAGATATTGTCGCTTATCTGAAAGAATTGGGTAAAGAAAAGACAATCGTCTACATCACTCATGATGCCCGTGAAATTTCCGCTATAGGGGCAACCAGGGCCATTGATATTGATAAATTCTGGTCCAAAGATCACAGCCAAAATACCGCAGCACATATTGATCTGACGGTCCCCGGCGCTATGGAGCAATATACGAAGTTTTTTACCAATCGTTCAGTCCATGAAAAAGAAGAAGAAAAGAAAAAAGAGCAGGAAGAAAAGCTCAACAACATAAAAGAAAACAAGGAAACCTATAGAGCAGCACAAACAGAATTCAAAAATGCTAAAAATCTGTTGAACAATAAAAACACCACACCTTCACAACAGCCGAAAGAACCGGAAACTTCGCTTGTTTCCAAAGCCAAGGAAAATACGGTTTCTCCGGGAAAAGTACCAAACGGTGTGGTCGGTAGATCATAAAAAAAGGAGCTTTCGCTCCTTTTTCTTTACTTAAAAGCCCGCCGTTCTCTTGGCCGATCAGTACGTTTTTTGAAAGCACCGTCGGATTTTCTTTTGTACGACATTTCCGAAAAATCTGTCGCTTTCCGCCCTTTGTTGCCAAATTTAGCGGTGGAGCGTTTCTTAAAATCAGGCTTTCTTTCGCTGTCATAGCGTGGCTTTCTTTCCCGAAAATCGTCATTTCTCTCCCGTCTTGGAGCTTTTTTGAAAGACCGTTTTTCCATAATCACTTCCACACCGTTTTCCATAAAACGCTCATCAGCGACTTTCCGAATTTTTGTTTCTTTCCCGAATTTTTTATCTGCTTTGCGGGAAATCTCTTTTTCCGGTTTAGCCGATTCTTCTGTTTTTTCTTTCGCTTCGCTAACAATCTTCGGGGCTTTTTTCTTCTTTTCAACTGAGAAGCCGAACTTCCCGATCTTCCGCCCGAGAGTGTAGTAAAAACCATGTGCATAGGCCAGTAAGCCGGCTTTTTCAAGGTCTAAGGCGCCGTCTTCGTTAATATAGGCCTCATCCACATTAACGGCCACCACTTCTGCTAAAAACATATCATGCGTGCCGAAAGGACGAATTTCCATAACTTTGCATTCAATAGAAACCGGACATTCCGCAATTTGCGGAGCACCTACTTGTGTGGAGGCTTCTACACTCAATCCGGTAAGTGCAAATTTGTTGCAATCCCGACCGCTCTTTACCCCCACCGTGTCCACAGCCTCGGCAAGTTTCCAAGTTGGCAGATTGATCACAAATTCTTTATTTTGACTAATCAGTTCATGTGAATAACGGGACGGCCGGATAGAAACATAAGTGATCACCGGGTCAGAACAGATAATTCCCGTCCATGCAGCTGTCATCACATTAGGATTCTCCATCGTTCCGGAGCTGATAAGTGCCGGTGGCAAAGGCGCAAGCATTGTCCCCGGTTTCCATGATTGTTTTGTCATTAACGTATCCTCTTTTACGGTTAAAATATATTGTGCCCCTTATAGTCCCAAAGTTTCAAAAAGGCAACAAAAAA
>CAYPIZ010000021.1:0-10774 GCA_964410935.1 uncultured Acetobacter sp.
CCTTTAAAAGCTCTTATGCTTTCACGGTAACCTTCCCGCCTGCTTTCTCAACTGCTTCAACAGCCGCCTTAGACGCACTGTCAACAGTGATATTGATCGCAGCCGTAACAGCACCTCTGGCTAACAAACGAACGCCGTCCAATTCCTTGGCAATCAGGTTAGAAGCCAACAGGCTTTCTTTTGTGATTTCTTTAGCATTCAGTTTGCCGGCATCAATCGCCTTTTGGATAGAATCCAAATTAACAACTGCAAAAGTTTTAGCGAACGGATTTTTGAAACCACGTTTCGGCAATCTACGGTAAACAGGCATCTGTCCGCCTTCAAAACCGTGAATAGAAACACCGGAACGAGATTTTTGACCTTTAACGCCACGGCCGCCGGTTTTACCCTTGCCGCTACCGATACCACGACCAACGCGGATACGGTTCTTTGTAGCGCCTTCGTTATCTCTTAATTCATTCAGTTTCATTTTTTTCACCTTTTAATCTACTCTGTTAAAATCAAAAATTCTGCTCTGTAAAGGGTTGACCGTCATCACTTTGGGGAAGCCGCCGCAAGGACGGTCCCCCTTTGCACAAGCAATTAATCTTCAACCTTAACGAGGTGAGCAACCTTGTTTATCATACCTCTAACGGACGGCGTATCTTCCAAAACGGAAGTTCTGCCAATCTTGTTCAAGCCCAAGCCCTTCAAAGTAGCGATTTGCTCTTTTCCGTGCCCGATGGAACTCTTTACCTGAGTAACCTTAACTGTCTTTTTAGTAGCCATGATTAAGCCTCCTCTTTGTCCAATTTAACGTTAGAAGTGTTCTCACGACGGCTTACAATATCACCGACTTTTTTGCCACGTTTAGCAGCAACCATGCGCGGGCTGTTAATAGCCTGCAAAGCTGCAAAAGTAGCCTTGATCATATTGTAAGGGTTGTTAGAACCCAATGATTTTGCAACCACGTCCTGAACGCCCAATACTTCAAATACTGCACGCATAGGACCGCCGGCGATAACACCGGTACCGGCAGGAGCAGTTCTCAAAACCACTTTACCGGCGCCAAAACGACCGGCGATATCGTGGTGCAGAGTTCTACCCTCACGCAACGGAATGCGAATCATGTTCTTTTTAGCTTCATTTGTTGCCTTTGTAATAGCTTCAGGAACTTCGGCAGCTTTGCCGGAACCGAAACCGATGCGACCTTTCTGGTCACCAACAACAACCAAAGCGGCAAAAGACATTGTGCGTCCGCCTTTAACGGTTTTTGCAACGCGGTTTACGAAAACAAGTTTCTCAACCAATTCTTCTTTTTTCTCTGCCTTGTTATTGTGGCGTTGTTCTAAAGATTGTGCCATAGTAACCTCCTAAAACTTCAATCCGGCTTCACGAGCAGAATCTGCCAAAGCCTTTACACGGCCATGATATACATAACCGCCACGGTCAAACACAACCTCGCTAACGCCATTTTTAACGGCGCGCTCGGCAACTACTTTACCAACATACTGTGCAGCTTCAACAGTTGAAGACTTGCTGATGTTAGCTCTAACTTCTTTATCCAAAGTGGAAGCGGAAGCAACTGTTGCACCTTTTGCATCATCAATAACCTGAGCATAGATATGCTTGCCACTGCGAAATACGGACAATCTCATCTTTCCATTCGCTGCAGCTTTCAAAGCCGTTCTTACACGAGCTTTTCTTTTTTCATATAATTTTCTTGGTGTATTCATTGCTTTACATCCTATTTCTTTTTGCCTTCTTTACGACGTACATATTCGCCGTCAACACGAATACCTTTTCCTTTATAAGGTTCAGGCTTTCTGTATTTACGAATTTCTGCCGCAACCTGACCAACCAATTGCTTATCCACACCGCTGATTTTCAAAACGGTTGGGCTTTCGCAAGCAATGGTAATGCCGTTAGGGGTTGCAAACGGAACATCGTGAGAGAAACCCAGACTTAATACAACGTTTTTGCCTTCCATACGGGCTTTATAACCAACGCCGAATAATTCAATGGATTTGCTGTACCCGACACTAACACCCTTAACCAAAGAGTTGATTTGTGCACGGGTTGTTCCCCACAAAGTTCTGGCTGTACGGCTCTGAGAATGCGGTGTAACAACAAGCTTACCTTCGTTGAGCTCAACATTAACGTGAGCATCATCAAAAGCAAAATTTAATTCACCCAATTTTCCTTTAACGTGTACAACGTTTCCATTGATGGAAGCGGTAACGCCTTCCGGGAGAACTACAGGGTATTTACCTACTCTTGACATCGCTATCTCCTTAGAATACCTGGCACAAGATTTCGCCGCCGACATTAGCTTTACGAGCTTCGTTATCGCTCATAACACCTTTCGGAGTAGAAACGATAGAAATACCAAGTCCGTTATAAACTCTCGGCAAATCACGAACACTGGAATATACGCGGCGTCCCGGTGTGGAAACGCGATAAATTTCAGTGATAACACTTGTACCTTCAAAATACTTTAATTGAATGTGAAGTTCTTCAACTCCGGCACGTACACTAACCTTTTCATATCCGGCAATGTAGCCTTCTCTTTTCAGAACTTCTAAAACATTTTCACGCAAGCGAGAGGCCGGTGATACAACATCACTTTTCTTCGCTCTTTGTGCGTTTCTAATGCGTGTGAGCATATCGCCCAAAGGATCAGTCATAGACATAATATCATCTCCTTACCAGCTTGATTTTACTAAACCCGGGATCTCGCCGAAGCTTGCCATGTCTCTCAATTCAACACGGCTGACACCGAATTTTCTGTTATAACTACGAGAACGTCCTGTAATCTTGCAACGGTTTCTTACTCTAACCTTTGAAGAGTTACGCGGTAACGCTGCCAATTTCAAAGTTGCCTGAAATCTTTCTTCTTCAGGGGCATTCTTATCATCGACAATGGCTTTTAACTTGGAGCGGATGTTTGCGTATTTGGCAACCATCTTAACTCTTTTCAAGTTTCTGTATACTGAACTTGTTTTTGACATTGTAAAATCTCCGCTTATTTCTTATATGGTAAGTTGAAAGACGTCAAAAGGAACTTAGCTTCCTCGTCAGTCTTGGCTGAGGTGCAGATAACGATATCCATACCACGAACTTGTTCAACTTTTTCATAGTTAATTTCAGGGAAAATAATTTGCTCTTTAATGCCAAAAGCAAAGTTTCCTCTTCCGTCAAAGTTCTTTCCGGAAATACCGTGGAAGTCTCTGATACGCGGAAGTGCCATATTGATTAAACGCTCCAAGAACTCATACATTCTGTCAGAACGCAGAGTAACTTTGCAACCGATCGGCATACCTTCTCTCAATTTGAAAGTAGCGATAGATTTTCTGGCTTCGGTAACAACCGGTTTTTGACCGGCGATCAAAGCCATTTCTTCTACGGCGTTATTCAATTTTTTCTTGTCTGTAATAGCGTCACCAACGCCCATATTCAAGACAATCTTTGTCAACTTCGGAATCTCATGCGGGTTCTTGTAACCGAACTTTTCCACAAGAGCTTTCTTAATGACATCATTATATAAAGTTTCAAAATTAGTCATCAATCTATCTCCTAATTATCGATTACTTCGCCGGTTTTCCGAGCAACACGCTTCTTAACACCGTCAACAACCTTGTAGCCGACCTTAGAGGCCTTGCCGTCAGCTGCGACGATAGCAACGTTGGAAACCTGAATTGCAGCTTCTTTGGTAATGATACCGCCAGGTGTGGTTTGGCTCGGCTTAGTGTGTCTTTTAACAAGGTTTACACCCTGAACAACAACTTTACCTTCTTTCGGCAGAGCTTTTAAAACTTCACCGGTTTTGCCTTTGTCATCACCAGAAATAACGATAACTTTATCACCTTTTTTAATTTTCATTTTGCTCATATTACAAAACCTCCGGCGCTAAAGAAATTATTTTCATAAATTTTTTCGCACGCAACTCTCTGGTAACCGGGCCAAAGATACGGGTACCGATTGGTTCCCCGTCTTTGTTCACCAAAACAGCTGCATTGCTGTCAAAACGGATAACGGATCCGTCTTTACGTCTGATGTCGCTGGCCGTTCTAACGATAACTGCACGTTGAACGTCGCCCTTCTTTACACGCCCTTTAGGCATTGCATCTTTAACGGAAACGATAATAATGTCACCGACTGAAGCATGCATTCTCTTGGAACCGCCAAGAACTTTAATGCACTGCACCTGACGTGCTCCAGAATTATCCGCAACATCTAGGTTGGTTTGCATCTGTATCATAATTCATTCCTTCCTAATTAGGCATTTTCATTGTTACTGATAACAGTCCAAGTTTTGGTTTTGGAATAAGGTTTAGATTCTTCAATGGAAACCAAATCCCCTTCCTTGAACTGATTGTTCTCATCGTGAGCAGCAAATTTCTTACTTTTCTTCACGATTTTTTTGTAAACAGGGTGCATAACCTGACGCTCTACGCTGACTACGACAGTTTTATCCTGTTTAGCACTTACTACAACACCTTGAAGAATTCTTTTAGGCATCTGTTTTTCTCCTAACTATTCTTCTTACGCTCTGTTAAAAGCGTATTGATTTGAGCTACTTCTTTACGAACTTTAGCGATTGCCGATGTGTTTTGCAACTGACCGGTAGCTTGCTGAATGCGCAAACTCAATTGCTCTTTCTTGCATTCTACGAGTCTGTTTTCCAACTCATCAACGCTCATAGCTCTCAAATCTTTAATTTTTACCATTATGCTTCTCCATTATCAGAATTCAAGCGTTTAACAAATTTGCTCTTTACGGGCAATTTTGCCGCACCTAACGCAAATGCCTGACGAGCTGTTTCTTCATCAACTTCGCCAATTTCGAACATAATGCGTCCTGGTTTAACTCTTGCTACCCAAAATTCAGGAGCACCTTTACCTTTACCCATACGAACCTCGGCAGGTTTATCTGACACAGGAACATCTGGGAAAATTCTAATCCATAGTCTTCCGGCTCTTTTCATTTCACGGGTGATAGCGCGACGGGCAGCCTCAATTTGGCGTGCGGTAACGCGCTCCGGCGAAAGAGCTTTCAGACCGAATGAACCGAAACTTAATTCAGAACCGCCCTTGGCAAGACCGTGAATACGGCCTTTATGCTGTTTGCGGAACTTTACACGTTTTGGACTTAACATCTTAAAACCTCATTCTTACTTTTGTTCAGCCAATTTCTTGTCTTGTGCCATTGGATCGTGAGTCATAATTTCACCCTTGTAGATCCAAACCTTAACGCCGCAAGCACCGTATGTGGTGTGAGCCGTTGAAGTAGCATAGTCAATATCAGCACGAAGAGTGTGCAAAGGAACGCGTCCTTCACGGTAATATTCGGTTCTGGCAATTTCAGCACCGCCTAAACGACCTGAACAGCAAACCTTAATACCTTCAGCACCCAAACGCAAAGCAGACTGCATAACTCTCTTCATCGCACGACGGAAAGCAACACGTCTTTCCAACTGCTGAGCAACAGAGTCAGCCACCAACTGAGCGTCCAATTCCGGCTTTCTGACTTCCAGAATGTTTAATTGAACTTCAGAATCTGTCAACTTTTGAATGTCTTTTCTTAACAACTCAATGTCTTGACCTTTCTTGCCAATTACAACACCCGGTCTTGCTGAATGAATAGTAACTCTGGCTTTCTTAGCAGGACGTTCAATAACGATCTTGCTAACGCCGGCCTGAGCCAACTTTTCTTTCAAAAATTTTCTGATTTTTAAATCTTCGTGGAGGTAATCGGTGAAGTTCTCGTCAGCATACCAACGGGAATCCCATGTGCGGTTAACACCTAAACGAAGACTGATAGGATTTACTTTCTGTCCCATTTATTTTACTCCCCACGCTCTGCAACAACGATAGTCAATTTAGAGAAAGGTTTCAAAACCCTTGCACCTCTACCACGACCACGTGCATGCATACGTTTCATAACAATGCCATTACCGGTATATGCTTCAACAACTGTCAACTTATCAATGTTAAGTTTGTGGTTGTTTTCTGCATTGGCAATAGCGGATTTTAATACTTCCAAAGCAACCTTTGCAATTCTCTTCTTAGAGAAGCTAAGTTCTGCAACAGCTTTCTCGGCACTCAAGCCTCTGATTGTCTGAGCAACAAGGTTCAACTTACGAGAACTTGAGCGGATAGAATTGCATACAGCCATAGCTTGGTTGTCAGCAAGTCTTCTTGTATCTTTAGATTTTCCCATAATTAACCTCTCTTAACTTTTTTGTCTGCAGCGTGACCATAGAAGGTACGTGTCGGAGCAAATTCACCAAATTTATGACCAACCATTTCTTCGGTAACCAGTACCGGAATAAATTTATGACCATTGTGAACACCAAATGTTAAACCAACAAATTGTGGCAACATAGTAGAACGACGAGACCAAATCTTAATCACTTCATTACGAGTAGATGCTCTTGCTGCATCAGCTTTCTTAAGAAGATAACCATCTACGAAAGGTCCTTTCCATACGGAACGAGTCATTTGTTTACCTCCTTATTTCTTTTTGTTTTCATGACGAGATCTCATAATAAAGCGATCTGTCTTCTTGTTAGAACGAGTTTTAGCACCCTTGGTAGGTTTACCCCACGGAGTAACCGGATGGCGACCGCCGGAAGTTCTACCTTCACCACCACCATGTGGGTGGTCAACAGGGTTCATTGCAACACCACGGGCTACCGGACGAGCGCCTAACCATCTAGCGCGACCGGCTTTACCCAAAGATACGTTTTGGTTATCCGGGTTAGATACGGCACCAACAGTTGCCAAGCATTCTTCACGAACGATTCTGAGCTCGCCGGAAGAAAGTTTCAACTGAGCGTAACCGCTATCTTTACCAACAACCTGAGCATAACAACCGGCAGAACGAACTAACTGTCCGCCTTTGCCAACCTTCAGCTCAACGTTGTGTACGATTGTACCAACCGGCATGCTCTTCAAAGGCATTGCGTTACCCGGCTTAATATCAGCTTTCTCGGAGGAGATAACTTTATCGCCGGCTTTCAATCTTTGCGGAGCCAAGATGTATGCCTTCTCGCCGTCTTCATAGCTGATCAAAGCGATGAAAGAAGTACGGTTAGGATCATACTCGATTCTCTCTACGGTTGCTTCACAATCAAATTTATTACGTCTGAAGTCAATAACACGGTATTTGCGTTTGTGTCCGCCACCGATTCTACGACTTGTAACGTGTCCGAAATTATCACGCCCACCGGTTTTGGTCAACCCGAAGGTAAGACCTTTCTCAGGTTTGCCTTTATAAAGCTCACTTCTGTCAACAATAATCAGCTGACGAAGACCTGGAGTAGCGGGCTTAAATGTTTTCAAAGCCATGACTAAATTCCTGCTGTAACATCAATATTTTGACCTTCGGCAAGCGTAATAACGGCTTTTTTGTAATCAGAGCGAACGCCCTCATACCCTTTGAAACGTTTTACCTTACCGGCTTGTTTAACGGTATTTACCTTAACGATTTTTACATTAAAGATAGCTTCAACAGCTGCTTTAATTTCGTCTTTGTTGGCAGATACAGGAACTGTAAACACAACCTTACCGCCTTCAGAAGAAGTCATAGACTTTTCGGTAATAACCGGACGAAGTAATGTATCATACATAGCTGCAGTTACATTGTTTGTTTTGTTTGATTTTGTCATTGTAATCTATCCTCCAAGCAAGCAACAGCGTCTTTAGTCAATACCAACTTCTCTTTTTTCAAAATATCGTAAACATTGGCACCGATTGTCGGCAATACATCAACACCAACAATGTTACGGCTGGCCAATGCGAAATTAACATCAACTTCCTTACCGTCAATAAACAGGCAGTTTTTCAAACCGCAAACATTCAATTTAGCAAGTAAATCTTTTGTCTTCGGGTTAGAAAGCTTTGCCTCGTCAATAATGATAAGGTTACCCTCTTGAGCTTTCGCGGAAAGGGCAGTTTTCAGACCTAATTTTCTGAACTTCTTAGTCAAGTCGTGAGAGTGATCTCTAACAACCGGACCAAACACAATACCACCTTTTCTGAACTGAGTTCCTTTACGAGAACCCTGACGTGCATTACCGCTACCTTTTTGTTTGAAAGGTTTAGCAGGTGTCAAAGCAACGTCTGAACGTCCTTTGGTCTGGTGGTTACCGCATTGACGCATAGCAAGCTGCCAATTTACAACGCGGTGCAAAACATCGGCACGGACTTCAACTCCGAAGATAGCATCGTTTAATTCAATGCTGCCAACGTTTTCATTATTCAAATTTAAGATGTCCTGTTTCATATTCAAAATTCCTTAATCTCTTATGCATTATCAGCTGTTTCTTCAGCTTTAACTGCAACAGGTTCATCAACCTTCTTAAGACCTGCAGGCATCGGCAATTTAACATCTGCGGTTTTCTTGATAGCATCGGTAACGCGAACCCAAGCATTTTCAGCACCCGGAACGCCACCTTTAACCATAATCAAACCACGATCGGCATCAACTGAAACAACCTTCAAGTTTTGAACGGTTACGCGTTCATCACCCATATGGCCGGCCATCTTTTTGCCTTTAAATACCTTACCCGGATCTTGTCTTTGACCGGTAGAACCATGTGCACGGTGGGACAAAGACACACCGTGAGTTGCTTCCAAACCTGCGAAGTTGTGACGCTTCATAACACCGGCAAAACCTTTACCGATAGAAGTTGCACAAACATCAACATATTGACCTGCAACAAAGTGTTCTACGGACAACTCATCACCAACGGAAAGCAAGCAATCTTCAGAAACTCTGAACTCAGCAACTTTCTTCTTCGGGGCAACATTAGCCTTGGTGAAGTATCCTTTCATCGGCTTAGAAACATTCTTAGCCTTTACAGCACCTGTTCCTAATTGAACAGCACTGTATCCGTCTTTCTCACTTGTTCTGACATTAACAACCTGAAGACCTTCAACAGCCAAAACCGTAACCGGTACATGGGTGCCGTCTGCTTCAAAAATTCTTGTCATTCCAAGCTTTTTTGCGATAAGACCAGTACGCATTATTATTTTTTCCTTTTCAATAGGTTGATTTTATCTTTCAAAAACCAACATTAAAATTATAACTTAATTTCTACATTCACACCGGCTGCCAGATCTAACTTCATCAAAGCATCAACGGTTTGTGGTGTAGGATCTACAATGTCAAGAAGTCTCTTGTGAGTGCGGATCTCAAATTGCTCACGGGACTTTTTGTCAACGTGAGGAGAACGGTTCACGGTAAACTTCTCAATTTTTGTCGGAAGAGGAATAGGCCCTCTAACGTTTGCCCCTGTTCTTTTGGCAGTGTGCACAATCTCTTTTGTAGAAAGATCAAGCAAACGATGATCAAAAGCCTTGAGGCGAATTCTTATGTTTTGTGTATCCATCATTTTAACACTTTTTCCTATAACTAAATGGCAAAAAAATCCTGACGGGTTCTGCCATCTAAAAAAATTACTGCAAGCTTTCGCAACACCGCCTGCATTATGGGTTATATTTACTTCGCAAGGAATTTAACGCTTCCTTAACATTTGTTGCGTTGCCCCTTGTAACATTTAAATTCCATAATTGCAACAAAAAAATGCACAAAAAAGTAAAAAATTTTCTCCGTCCGGATTTTTTAAACTCCTTGCAGAGATTCGGGTTGACTCCCATTCATCTGATTGGACAAAAAAATAATATTTCAAGACGAAGTTCCCCGTTGGCCACACGGTTTGCCTCGTCTTGGCAGGAACAAGGGCACATCCTGCACAGCACCCTCATTTGCAGCCAGATTACCATGTCCCCTCCCCCAAGTCAACCAACGCCCTAAAAAAGGTAAAAATTTAAACTCCTGTTTTTATGTGATATTTTTATTTCTTTTAAACTTTTTTTCTAGGGAGAGCTTTTTCCTTTTACTAGGTAAAAGGAAGTCTTTTTAAGCAAGGGTGAAAAAAGAGAGAAAACCTTTTTAGGAAAACAAACTAAAAAAATAATATATATATTTTTATTATTTTCTTTTGGTTCTTTTCTTTTTTCTTTTTGTTTCTGCGTGTCGTCTGCGACGCACATGCGACGCTCTGCGTGTCACATTTTGTCGCTTGCGTGTCGTTTTATGTCGCTTGCGTGTCGTCTGCGTGTCACATTTTGTCGTCTGCGTGTCGTTTGCGCCGCATGTGCGACGATTTTTCCCGCAGAAATAGTACTATTATACCTTTTCGGCATTTTTGAGTATTTTTAAAAAAACATCACAAAAAGCAGGTGAACAGTGTTCTAAGATGCCCCTTATATATATAAAGTGTGTCAGCTTGAATTTTTTTGCGGCAAAATTATCTTTTCAACATCCGTTTTCAGGGAGGAAAAAATGATGTTCACACCGCTGATCAATTTGCTGATATTAACCCTTTTGCCCACCGAAATCACCGCCACGGCAGCCACCCCGAACGGTGGTGAAAAAGAAATCCGCATCACCGCACCGGCAGATATGGAGAACCCCATCGGGACAATTGTTCCGGAAACCGGAGAGCCGAGCGTAACTGCCGAGCCCCTCCCCGAGCAGCTTCCATCCGTCCCGCCAACCTGTCCGCCATGCCGTGTTCCGCAACTGATTTATTCGCAAACGTCCACCACCGATCCGCAAGCCATGAATCAAAATCCCGTGTATTATGAGAACCGCATTGAGAACACCATTTACCAAGACGGCGACCGCCTGATCATCATCCAAGCCGTACCGATAAGCGCCGTAAAAACCGCCCTCACCCCTAACATCCAACCCACCATCTCCGACTACCCCGCCTTTTAAGAGA
>CAYPIZ010000022.1:0-10758 GCA_964410935.1 uncultured Acetobacter sp.
CAACTAAATATATTTTGTCATCTAAATTAAAGTAATTTAGTTGTTGCGTCCGTCCGGGAGTGGATGATGTTTTTGCAAGTTTTCTCTGTCCAAACAACGCATTGATTAAGCTTGATTTCCCCACATTGGAACGCCCCGCAAAGGCGATTTCTTCTTTGTCGTCCGCAGGCAATTGTTTAAGATTTGCTACGCTTAACATAAAGTCGCACTTCTTATTAAAAAGGCTTCTTCCTTTGTTTAAACGTTCCAATTGTGCTTCTTCCATTATTTTACTCCGGTATGTTTTGCAATGGTCTTCTGCTGAATTATAGAAATAAGATTGCTCAATGTCCAGTAAATGACCAAACCAGATGCAAAATGTCCTAACATAAAGGTAAAGAATACAGGCATCAGGGTAAACATTAATGCTTGATCTTTATTTGTCGGAGTCGGATTAAATTTTTGTTGCATCCACATTGTAAAGCCCATGAAAATTGGCCACAGACCAATGTCTATAAATCCAGGTACGTAAATATGCAAAATTTGTGATAACGTCAACGGATCTGGAGCTGAGAGGTCTTTAATCCATCCAATAAAAGGAGCGTGCCTAATTTCAATTGAGATATTCAATACTTTATACAAAGAAAAGAAAATCGGTATTTGTATAAACATCGGAAGACATCCTGCAGCAGGATTTATTTTTTCTTTTTTATAAAGTTCCATGGTGGCCTGTTGTATAAGCAATTTATTATCACCATATTTACTCTGAATATCTAAAATCTTTGGTTGTAAAGCTTTCATCTTTGCCATGTTGGAATATGACTTATGTGCAATAGGGAACATTGCAAAACGTAAAATAGCGGCAAATAATAAAATAGCCCATCCCATATTCCCCAAGAAACCATATAGAAAATCTAAAATATAAAAAAACGGTTTTGTCAGAAAGTAGTACCATCCAAAATCAACTGCCAGATAGAGTTTATGAATATTGTTCTCTTTTGTGTATTTATCTAATAATTTGATTTCTTTCGCGCCAGAAAATAAGCGATACGAATAAGTCTTTGACTGATGCGCAGGAACAATCATCCGTTCACCAAGGTAATCTACCTGATAAAAATTCTTGCCATTATTTTTAAATGTGACTTTAGCATTATCATTGTTATTAAGAATTAATGCGGAAAACCAATATCTGTCAGAAAAACCGATCCACCCTCCGGTTGTTTCAAAGGTTTCATTTTTCTTATCTTTTATATCTGTGTATTTAAATTCTTTCAGCGAATTATTTAAAACACCGCTCATTCCTTCGTGTACAACAGAACGACCTGTTTCTAGCCCGGCAATATTACGATTTAGTAGAGCATAAGGAAACAATTCTAGCTCTTCATCACTATCGTTTTTTATGGTATCTTGGATTGTAAATAAATAATTTTCATCTAAAGAAATTTTGCGGATAATTTTTAATCCGTTTTCATTGGTCCAAACTAAAGTTGAAGGAAAATTATGAGAAATTACCTCGTTTTTTGTTTGCCATAAAGACTGAGTAGAGGGAAGTTTTACATTTTTATCTAAAGAAAGCCACCCGAATTCAGCAAAATAAGGCGCATCTGTTTGTGCAGGTTTTAAAAGTTCTACTTTAGCACTATCATCGTCTAAAGTTTTATTGTACTTTGTCAGAGATAAATCATCAAAACGCGCCCCCTTTAATCGTATACTTCCATGAATAGAAGCATTTTTAAAAGTAATGCGGTCATCTTTAGCAATTACTGCTGCAGCATCTTCTATATCTTCAATGGTTGTAGCTGCTGTTTCCGCCGCTATCTTATTGATTTTATCTGCTGCTTGCTCTGTTTGAGTTATAGACTGTTGAACAGCACTCTGAGTACTAATTCCGAAGAAGTAATTAACCGAATAAATTGCCACAAAAGAAAGTACAACAGCTAAAGATAAAGATTTTATTTCATCTTTCATATTTTAAATATCTCCAAAACGTACAATAAATATCCTGTTTCTAATATAAAAAAGCCAAATTGTAAAGTACTATGGCTTCTTAATACGAATTTTTATGTGATGTCTTATCGCAAACATCAGGTACTGGGTCATATCCGGAATTTCCCCAGGGATTACAGCGAAAAATTCTCTTACACCCTAAGTAAAGCCCCCTTAAAATGCCGTGTTTCTCAATCGCTTCTATCATATATTCAGAACAAGTTGGCTGAAAACGGCAGGCATTTGGCAACAAAGGAGAGAGGTACCTCTTATATCCTTTAACCAAGGTAATTAGCAACTGTTTAATTTTTTGTTGTATAAAAAAGTTAATGGTCATCAACTTTTTTCCCAATCAATGAATTTTCATTTGAAATAAAATTCTTATTGATTTTTTTTAAAGCATAAACAATATCGTTTCGTAGTTCTTTGAAATCACAAAAGGCAGTGGTGTCTCTGGCTATAAAAACATAATCAGTGTGAGGACGTGCGTGTTTTAGAAAAATATCTCTGACGATGGCCCTTAGCCGTCGTTTAGATTTGCTTCGCACAACAGCGTTGCCAATTCTCTTTGTTGCAGTATAACCTACGAAAAAATCATCGATTTCAGATAAACTTTGAGCCGCTTGCAAAACTACATTGTGTGTAACAACGTAGAATGCCCCAGCGACTCTCAGAAAATCTTTTCTTTTTTTGAAAGTAAGTATTTTTGTCATATACTCAAAACTTAAGCGGAAAGTTTTTTACGTCCTCTTGCACGACGAGCGGACAAAACTTTACGACCACCTGCTGTGGCCATACGGGTACGAAAGCCGTGACGACGAGCTCTAACGAGCTTACTTGGTTGATATGTTCTTTTCATATTAAAATCTCCGGTTAATTAGTGTTTATTTAAAAGCTTTATAAAACAAAGCTTCTCGGTTTTACAAAAGGCTTATAGAATCAAAGTATTAAAAAGTCAACAATTTTTAACAAAGAACAATGCTGGATAATTGTTGGCGAATTTTTTTTATAACGTTTATGATATTAAACTTTTAATTTGTAACCAAAATTCTAAATAGACGAAAAAACTTGAAAAATAAAATATATGTGTTATAAAGCAATCAGAAAGTGGAGGTTTGTGTTCTTGCCATGATTATTGATAGCAAAAATGAAACACAGAAAAGTATTTTGACAAATAAATGTTTTTATCAAACGATGTCTCAAATTATGCACGAATTTGAGCGCAAGGGGTATGCAAACTCGGCTGATGAAACCTTGAAGGTGATTGCAGCTTATCACGATTTGGTGCAAAAAAAATCTAAAAACAATTATAGCAAAGATTATAACGAGGCATTTCAGAAAATAGATATTGCTATTAAGGGATTGGCAAATCAGGTGTTTTACAGCTATGATGCACAAAGTCTGGATTATGCGTATAAATCTTTTGCAAAATTTGATTATATTAATGCTATTATTGGTCGCCAACGAGCAAAGAAGAAAACCTAATATTTTATACAAAACATGCGTTTCTCCTGTTAATCTTTTGCAAACTTGTTTTGCCAATCATTTAAATAGTGCCTAAATTACACATATAAAAACTTTTTAATAGGAGAACCTGTATGGCTGAAATTTCTGTTATTGGTAGTGGGCGCTGGGGAACGTTTTTAGCGTGGTATGCTGCTAATTATTGTAAGATGGATAGAGTGAAAATTTATAGTAAACCCGATTCTCCGGATTTTATTGAATTAAAGGAAACACGTAAAAATCCATATTTAACTTTAAGCGATAATATGTTTCTGTATGAAAATATAAAAGATGTTCTAGATAATGATTTCATAATTATTTCCATTGGAAGTCAGCATTTAAGGTCTCTTGCAAAAGAATTGAATGGATATAATATTTCCGGAAAAACATTTTTATTGGCAATGAAAGGTTTGGAAGAGCCTGATGCCAAAATTTTAAGCACTGTAATGCGTGAAGAAATTTCACAACCGATTCATATTGCTACTTTAGGGGGGCCTGGACATGTCCAAGACTACATGAAAGGTGTCCCTTCTTGTGCTGTAATTGATAGCGACGAGCAGAATGTCAAAGAATATGTTGTAAAACTTTTACAAAGTGAACTGATTCGTTTTTATTATGGTGATGATTTTATTGGAAATCAAATCGGTGCAGCTTTGAAAAATGTGATTGGTATTGCTGCAGGTATTTTAGATGGTTTAGAGTGGTATGGGCTAAAAGGTGCGTTGATGGCTCGTGCTCCGGTTGAGGTAGGGAGATTTATTAAACATTTTGGTGGTAATCCGATGACGGCATATGGCTTATCGCATTTAGGGGACTATGAAGCAACTTTGTTTTCTAAGCACAGCCACAACCGTATGTTTGGTGAGTTATTTGCAAAAGGAGAAGATTTTGGAAAACTTGCTGAGGGTTATTATACACTCAAAGCCGTTAAAAACATTGCAGATAAAGAAAATATTAATATGCCAATTTGTCAGGCGTTGTATCGTGCTGTTTACGAAGGTGCAGATGTTAAACAAACGATTCGTTCCATGTTCGAACGAGATATAAAACGAGAATTTGAACAATTCTAAAAAAATAAGGCGACCTATTGGTCGCCTTATTTAATTTTCTTTTACCATGTTATTTTTTACATTAAAAAACTGAGCTTCACTTTTAATGTTTATAAATTCATTTTTGTCGGTTGTTGTTAACCATACTTGCGTTTCTAGAGTATGAATTTTGGATAAGAAGGCGTCTTTTTTCTTTTCATCCAAATGTGCAGCAATCTCATCCAATAATAAAATGGGCGGATTGCCTCGTAAAAAAGAAAGACTCTTCGCCTGGGATAATATTATACTGAGTAACAGAGATTTTTGTTCACCTGTTGAACACAAAGCGGCAGGTATATTCTTTTTTTTATAAAATACGCATAAGTCCGTCTTGTTGAAATTGTTTCCAGAGTCGTTGAAAAGTACACTTCTACGCTGTTTGAAAAGCGATTCCCTGTAAAAATCTTCAACATATACAGCTGGTTTTTCGTCAAGTAATTGTTCTACCGTTCCATCTAGTTCAAGCATCGCTTCTGGAAAAACGTCATCAGGATTCTGCTCTATAAATAAATTCAGCTTGTTGATTTGTTCTTTACGGGCCGCAGCAATAGATACCCCCAATGCTGCCAGTTGATCTTCAAGAGACAATAACCAGTTGTGATTCTGAGAACCGTTTTTCAAAATTTGTAACCACTGATGATAAAGATTATCAAAAGAAGAAAGCCGTTTTGTGTGTTCTGTGTCAAAAGAACAAACGATTCTATCTAAAAAGTTTCGCCGATTCTGTGGGCTACCTGAAAATAAGCGATCCATTTGTGGAGTGACCCAGATTAATGAAATATAATTGTTCAACTCCGCTTGGGAAGAAATCTTCTGTGTGTTTACTTTAATAATCCTTTTTTCTACGCTCTTAGCTTCATTAAAATCAATCTCCCGCAAGGTACTTTCAACGGATGTGCCAATTTCAAATTCTTCTTCTGAATTTTTTATTTGAGCAGAAACTCCCCAACTGCTATTTGTGAGGAAAGGTGGTTGCTTATCTTTGGAGAGGTCAAATGTTTTAACTTCTGATAATTTACAATTTCTTAAACCTCTACCAGGAGATAAAAACGAGACAGCCTCTAGAATATTAGTCTTTCCACTCCCATTTTCGCCATAAAAAACTAAAAAAGGTTTTTCTAAATTAAGACGCAGATATCTGTAATTCCGAAAATTAACTAAGGTCAGGTGCTGTATGGCAGACCTAACCTTAGTTTCTGTGACTAGAACTTCAAAATTATCAGCCGTATTCACTTATATTCTCATCGGCATCAATACATAAATTGCGCTAGTATCGGATGTATCATTAATTACAGTAGCCGAAGTGTTTCCAGACAAACTAAAGCGTACTTCGTCTCCTTTAATTTGGGTCAAAATATCCAATAAGTAGCGGAAATTATAACCGGTATCTATAGATTCTTTATCGTACTTTGCTTCCAGTTCTTCAGTAGCATTTCCTAACTCTGCATTAGATGCAGCCACCGTAACATGATTTGTGTCTGTAATTAGACGAATTCCACGGCTACGTTCTGTTACTACAGAAACACGATCAACTGCTGCAGAAAGCTCTTTCACGTTAACTTCTAAGACTTTGTCATTATCTGTCGGGATAACTCTCTCGTAATCAGGAAAAGTTCCGTCAATGAGTTTAGATGTTAGCGTAACATTCTCAAAAGAAATGCGAACTTTATTTTCTGATAAAGCCATTACAATATTATCAATGGAGGCATCATCTAACAATTTTCTTATTTCCAACACTGATTTCCTAGGAATAATGACGCCTTCAAGTTTCTCAGCCCCTTCAGGAAGGGGAGATTCGGCGCAAGCTAAACGGTGTCCGTCTGTTGCAACAACGCGTAAAACTTTTGTTTCACCTTCGTTTTTAGCATGTACATAGAGACCGTTCAAATAATAACGAGCTTCTTCAACTGAAGCTGAAAATTGTGTGCGGTCAATCAATGTTTTCAATTCTTCTTTATCTATCTCAAATTTGATTGGTAAATCGTCACCGGAAATCAACGGAAAATCTTCTATTCCTATGGTTGAAAGAGAAAATTTTGATCTTCCGGAAGAAAGACTCAAAGCTCCTTTTTCATCAGGGTAAGTTAACTCAATCTCAGAACCTTCGGAAAGTTTCCTTGCAATATCATATAGCATGTGTGCCGGAGCTGTTGTGGCACCTTCTTCGCTAATGTTTGCCTCTACAATTTCGGTGATTTCGATATCCATGTCAGTCGCTTTGAAACTTATATTTCCATCTTTAGCTTCAATACGAACATTTGACAATACTGGTATAGTGTTTCTTTTCTCAACAATGCTTTGAACATGGCCGAGAGTTTTCAAAAAATTTGTGCGTTCAATTGTAAATCTCATTATTTTTATCCCAAAAAAGACTTGTTTTTCTTTCTTCACTGTATCACAAAACATGAAAAGCAGAAGATAAAAAACAAGTCTTCAACAATTTTTTTTATCGAAAAAGTTAATTCTCTAGCGTCTTTCTCAAAACTTCAATGTTTTCAGCCAGACTCTGATCTTCAACAATTAATTCTTCTACTTTGCGGACAGCGTGCATAACAGTAGTGTGGTCGCGGTCAAATTTACGTCCAATTTCCGGTAAAGAACGAGAAGTCAATTGCTTGGCTAAATACATTGCGATTTGGCGCGGTCTAGCAACCGTTCTTGCACGGCGGGAGGATTGCAGTTCCTTAACGGAAATATTAAAATATTCTGCAACTTTCTTTTGAATTTCATCAATGGTCGTTTTGCGATCTATTGAACGTAGCATATCTTTTAACACATCCTGCGTCATATCAAGAGTGATTTCCTTATCAGATAATAGTTGCGAGTGAGCTGCAATACGGGTCAAAGATCCTTCTAATTCACGAACGTTTGAAGTAATCTTTTGAGCTAAAAATTCAGCAACCTTAATCGGCAAATCGATTCCCAGTAATTCTGCTTTCTTCTTCAAAATACCCATTCTCAGTTCTAGGCTTGTCGGCATGATGTCTACAACCAAGCCACCAACCAAACGAGAACGTAATCTGTCTTCAATACCATCCAAATCAGTTGGAGAGCGATCCGCGGAAATGATAACTTGTTTTCCTGCCGCTACCAATGAATTCAAGGTGTGGAAAAACTCTTCTTGAGAAGTCCCCTTACTCCCCATAAATTGGAAATCATCAACCATTAAAACATCTACAGAGCGAAATTGTTCTTTAAAAGCAGCTGTATCTTTATAACGTAAAGCTTTCAAAAATTTATAAACAAATTGCTCCGCCGTAAGATAAACAACATTTCTCTTTGGGTCATTTTCTTTTAAGTGCCAGATAATGGAGTTCATTAAGTGCGTTTTCCCTAACCCCACATTCGAATACAAAAACAGAGGATTAAATGATACACTTTTAGATTCTGCAACTTTTTTTGCAGCGGCATAGGCAAACTGATTCGTCCCGTCAACAACAAAATTTTCAAAAGTATAATTGGGATTAAGAGTCGTTGCTGTATTCGTGTTGCAAGCCTTTGCAGGGTCGTTGGCCAAATTAGCGCCGGAAACAAGACCAAAAGAACTACTGTTTATGTTCGCATAGACACCTTGAGGCGTTGGAAAACTTGTAACGGATTTCAGTAATGATGTATCTGATGTGTGACGTCCAACAATGAAATTAACGTTCTTGATATCAGGATTCTGCTTTTCCCAAATTTTATGTATTCTGTCAGAATAGTGAGTAACAACCCAATTCTTCATGAAAATAGTTGGAGCACAAACATCTAAAACACCGTTGTTGAACTCCCCGACTTTAAGAGGCTTAAGCCAACTGTCAAAAGCAGTTTCTCCGAACTCCATCTTGAGCTGATTGCAAACCAATTCCCATTGCGTATCAACAATGCGCTCACCGCTTACTAAAGCTTCTTCTGCCATATCCATCTCCCACGTTAGATATTAATACATAAAATCATAGTTGTTGTTTGTTTCTAAATAATACTATTAAATGCGCTCATTAACTTTAAGTCACTTTCTATCGCGGTGATAGCGTTATTAAAGTCCTTCAAAAGTTACCAATGCAAGGTTATAAAGAGTGTACAACAAAGTTTATACGAATACATACAGTGTAACGCACTCAAATCACTTGCCGATATGCTGTATCAGAGTAAATAAACTCAATATCAAAACTCTACTAACAACACACCGGTATCTTTTGAATAAGGGTGTAACCACGGGATAAAACGAACTTCTATCGGAAAGAACTTGTCATCTATTCTTGAAAGAAGATCTTGCTCTTTATCTCGTAATATGGTGAAAACTTATTAAAGAAAAAAAACTTTTACAAACGATTTTTTTAACAATTTGTAAAGATTTTTACTTGACAAGGATTTTAAATAGATTCTGAAATAACCTTATGAAAATAAACAAAAAAGCGCAAAACCACCCCTTAGGCAATGGTATTGCGCTACAATAAAATAAAAAAAACAAAAACTACAAAGCTTTTACTTTTTGATTCAAACGAGAAACTGTGCGAGCAGCTTTATTCTTATGGAAAACTCCCTTCTGCGCAGCTCTCATCATCTCGCTCTCTGCAACTTTTAATGCGACTGTTGCAGATTCTTTGTCACCCGCTAAAACGGCGGCAATAACTTTCTTAACAAAAGTTCTTACTCTGCTTCTACGGGCACCATTGATGATACTTCTTTTGTTGTTTCTGTTTATTCTTGTTTTTGCCGATTTATGATTGGCCATAATTTAATCCTGTTTCAAAAATTAAGTTAACTACGAATAAAATTCTGAAACACTTATACCTTATAATCTCGGATAGTCAACAAGTTTTTTAAAAAATCGTTAAATTAATTTCGGTTTTTTAGAGTAATATTTATTTTGAGAGGATTCTGTGCCGCTTTACTTATTTCCAAAATGTCATCATCTCTGTGAAAAATAAGCGACTGTGACATATCTTTTTCAAGAGCCCAACCGAGTTGAGGAAGAGTCTTTGCATAAAAAGATTTTACTTCGCCGAAAGAAATTTTTTTATCGGTGGATAGAGTCGTTTCCACCAGACGAGTCTCTTCATTTCCAAATGAAAAGGAGGAATCCTTTGTTTGATATAGTCCGTTCATTAAAGGAATATCCTCAAAACCCGTTATAAAATCTTGGGCTGAGGCCGGAATGATAAGATAAGGCAAAAAATAAAGAAAAAATAAAAATTTATACATAAAAGTCCTCCTATTTTTGAAGATATCCACAGTAGAATGTGGAGCGGCCACCTTGAGTAATGCGTTTAATTCCACTGTCAATTTCTGAACAGGTGCAATCCGGACAGCGCTGACCTTCTTTGTTGTATACACAATGTTGATTTTGAAAATATCCCATACTTCCGTCAGGCTTACGGTAATCTTTGAGGGTGGAACCTCCTGCTTTAATTGCTTTTGTCAGCGTCTTCCTAATAGCGTTGATTAAAACTTCTAAATCGGTGTGTGTTAAAGAAGAACTCTTTCGTAAAGGGGAGATTCTTGCTTCATATAGTGCTTCGGATGCATAAATATTACCGATTCCATTGATGATGCTTTGATCTAATAAGGCAATTTTGATGGCAGTTTGTTTCTGTTTGAAATGATTCTCTAAATATGTGGCGGTTAATTGCTCGTCAAAAGGGTCAAGTCCTAAATGTTCAAAAAGGTGATTCTTCTGTAAATGATCTGTTTTATCTATTGTGAATAAGCCGAAGCGTCTCGCGTCATTGTAAATTACGAGTCCTTTTGTGGTATGCAGAATAACATGATCATGCTTTTCGTAAGAAACAGATTCGCTTTCTAGGATTTTAATACGTCCGCTCATCCCTAAATGCAGAATGAAACTATATCCATTGTTCAAATCTATTATGATATACTTGGCCAGACGATAAATGCGAAGGATTTGTGCTGAAGAGGAAAGTTGGAGCAAGTTGGTTGGTACCGGTTCTCTCAAATGTGGGTTTCTGACTTCTACGGATAAAACCTTCGCTCCCTCAACGGAACGCTTGAGGGCTTCTTTAATTGTTTCAACTTCAGGTAATTCAGGCATATCTAACTCCACACAACTCCAAATGCACTATATCCTCTAAAAACAATAAGGCGAACACAAACTTATTGTTATGCACTATCAGTTGGATTCTTTTGCGAGAAAAAGGAAAAGAAAAGCCCAACTCGCAGAGTCCGTTACAAGTACGGGGGCGGAAGGGCTAACCTCTGATAA
>CAYPIZ010000023.1:0-10681 GCA_964410935.1 uncultured Acetobacter sp.
GGGTGTCCGGCGTGTCCTTTCACCCACACCCAGCGGATTTCGTGTCCGGCAATCAGGCTGTCCAATTTCTGCCAAAGCTCCACATTTTTTACGGGAGATTTCTTGTTAGCCGTCTTCCAACCGCTTTTTTTCCATGCAAAAATCCATTTTTCAATTCCGTCCATCACATAGCGACTATCGGTATAAAGCGTAATATTGCACGGTTCTTTCAACGCACTCAACGCCTCAATCACGGCCGTCAGCTCCATACGATTGTTGGTCGTCTTATCTTCCCCACCGGAAAGCTCTTTTTCCGCATTGTTATACCGCAGAATTGCCCCCCAACCACCGGGGCCGGGGTTCCCGGAACATGCTCCGTCCGTAAAAATTTCTATTCGTTTCATCTTTTATCCTTATTCCGTCTTTAAATATTCCGAAAAGAACTCATTTGTCAAGACTGCCAAATCGGCATTTTTCCGCAGCGCCTGCGCCACAAAAGACCGCAAATTGTTTTTAGAAACATAAATCCGAAAGCTCTTCGGCGTTGCTCCGTCCGCCCCGATCACTCCGTCCATCAAAAAATCTTCCTCAATATCGTCGGTCAAGCGAATTTCCGCCTTAGCACAAGAAAACAGCGCTCTCGGGGGAATACGCATTTCCAACGGTGTAATCAGGTTAATGGAATTATGAGCAGCGGAAAGATTTTCCAACTGACTGTCATAATAAAAGTTCACCTTGGATTTTTCACCACCGGCAAGCACCGTATTGCAAGAAAGATAAACCTCTTTGGCCACGGCGTTGGAATTATTTTGCGCCAATAAAGAAAACCGCACCTTCACCACATTTTCTTTTTTCTTCCTTTTTCCGGTATCCGTTGCAAAAATATCTTCATCTTTATCCACGCCGGCAATCACCGCCTTATCACTGATCACCAAATCCATATTCGGTTGTGGCCGTTTCCCGAACATACCGGCAATCACGGCATACGGGGCAGGGACGTTATTGGAACCGGAGCGAATGTAAATCTGACTTCCCGTCGTCGTCATCAACGGGGCAATATCAGACTTCGGGATATACGTCGCCACAAAGCCGTCTCCGTTTTCATCCACGCTGATAATATGATTCCGCACCTTGTTATGCGAAGGAATAGTGCAGCCGGAAATGGCATTTTCCAACCAGCTCAAAAAACGATGCACGTTTTGTACTTTAACTTTTGCCTTGGCGACATCACCCAAATCCAAATCTCTGGAACACTCCACTCCCCAGACCAACACACCGCCTTCCGAATTACCAAAGGCAGAAATGGCTTTGCCTAAATTCCGTCTGTCATTCGGATGTAAAGACCGCATGGATTTCCCGTCAGAAACGGCTTGTTTAAAGTCTAAAAACAGCTCTTCCGTCTGTCTTTCCGCCAAAAACTCATCAATGGCATCTTCACCAAAATAAATCAGTTTTTCAAAAATATCTTCTGCTCTGGACATGGCATACTCCTATCTTGTTTTCGCCATTATACAAATATCTTTCTTAATAAACGGATAACAAAAAAGGCGATTGTTTCCAACCGCCTGTGCGTCGCCTTTCTGTCCTTTTTATTTAAAGAAGGCATTAACGTCAATTTTTTCTTTAGCTTCGGCTTCCACTTCAAAAAACGGATAAACGTCTTTCAGTCCCATCATTTTTGCCACCAGCGAAGACGGGAAGATTTCCAAAGCATTTTTATATTCTTTAACGGCAGAATTATAAAAACGCCGTGCTGCGGCAATATGTTCTTCCGTTTCAGCCATAGCCTGTTGTGCCGTTACCATCGCCGTATCGGATTTAAGTTCCGGATAAGCCTCCGCCTGTACGTTGAAAGACCGCAAAGCCCCGTTCAATTCTTTATCTGCCTCAATTTTATCGGCAAAAGAAGCTGCATTGAGGGCTCTTTCTCTCAATTTTGTAACCTCGGTAAAGATAGATTTTTCATGTTCCATAAATTTTGCTGCGGCTTTGAGCATATTCGGGATCAGGTCATAACGTTTTTTCAGTTGCACATCAACCCCCGCAATCGCTTCTTTCAGATTATTTTTCTTGTTAATCAAAGAAACATAAATGCCGTAAAGCCCCACAATCACCACCACGGACACAATCAATATAATGTTTACCATTATTTTTCTCCTGAAATTGATAACACATTAACTATAAGCCGCAAAACTTAATATTGACTTAACAAGGGAATACGCTGAATTTCCGTATTTAAAATAAAAAAAGCGCCCAAACCGTGGCGCTGTTATCCCGAACTTTCATCAGGTTAAAGTTTTACATAAATTTACAAAAATAATATATTGAAAATAAAAAATAAAGCGCCTTTAAATAAACAGCAGGGATACATCTAAAAGCGCTCTTTATATTTTAATGCGCATTCCTCATGAGGTTGTTTTTAATAATTTACACACGCCAAACGAACCTGGCACTATGTGAATTGTTTTTGTGTTGGGCAGTAATTTTGGCCTAAATCCTATACCCGTATCCTAAAACGTCCTCACCTTATTTATGCTAACAGAAAGAAACAAAGCATAAATATCCACGAATAGGAATAAAAATTTTAAAACTGACCTAAATATATAATAAACTTTA
Organism: uncultured Acetobacter sp.; assembly: GCA_964410935.1. Classification (GTDB taxonomy): domain Bacteria; phylum Pseudomonadota; class Alphaproteobacteria; order RF32; family CAG-239; genus CAG-267. The sequence goes on from CAYPIZ010000023.1 coordinate 2,596, forward strand.
CAAACCAAGTAAAAACTAGAGCCGTAAAGTGATTCATACAATAGGATTTTTTATTTTGTTCACAGCTTTATTTTGCTTTAAACAAAAAACCGTTGACATTTTGCCCATGTTCGCTTCTAAGAACCACGTCATAAGCATTTATTTCTTTAAAACCAACCTGTTGCAACAATTCTAACACATAATTTTTTTGATGTTTATACCGCCCGTTCGCCATAAGAGAGTAGGGCCGTTCTTCCGTTTCTGCCGCCGATTCCACGGAAAACCAAATTTCATGCCCTTTAAGGCCTTGAAAAATATCTTCTAAATTCCCGATATAGCAAAAAACATCAAATGCCGTGATCAGGCAGTAATCCGCCAGTTTCTCCTGATTTTCCTGCAAAAAGGTGCAAATATCCTGCTCGTAAAGAGCCTCATACACATTCTTTTGCCGTGCTTTTTCCAGCATATTATGAGAAACATCCACCCCGTCAAAACGATTGTTCGGAGTCTTCAAGATTTCCGCCGCTTTTCCCGTTCCGCACCCCAAATCCAAAACATATCCGGAAACATCACCGTGATATTGCCTAAAAGCATTGATAATATTCGGGTTTAAGCGGTCCAGAGTCTCGTCATAAGTTTCGGCAAAGCTGTCAAATAAGTGCGTGGAAAAATCCGTATCATTATCGGTTTTATTTCCGGTGAGAGCGGCCAACAAACGCAACATAAAACGATTCTCCGGTTGGACTTTCTGCCAGTTTTCGGTGATTTTGAGTGCTTTTTCCCGATCCGTATCCGCCAATTCAGCCAAAGTTTCCATCAAATTTAGGGCATATTGTTCTTCCTCGGGCCGTTTCAAATGGGCATTGAACATCAAACCCAAAGCCTCATCAATATCCCCGGTTTCCTTTAAAATAAGGGCTAAATTGTAACTTATTTCCGCTCTTTCCGGTGCCAATGTTACCGCTTTTCGATAAGCTTCCAGCGCCTCACTCGGCCGATTAAGGTGATACAGTGCCACGCCGTAATTAACATACGCATCCGGCAAATCCCGTCGCACGGCAAAGCCTCTTTCATAAAAAGTTACCGCTTTTTCAAACTCTTTCTGCCCTAAAAGACAATCTGCCACCCCAAACAAAGCTTGCTCATCCTGAGGTATAATGTCTAACGCTTTGTAATAAAACGGCAAGGCCTCGTCATATCTTTTTTGTTGTCCCAGAAAATCCGCCAACGCCAGCACTCCCCGTGTATCTCTACCGGATACCGTAGCTGCCCGCCGCAAAAACTTTTCTTTTTCGGCTGGATTTTCCGTCAATTCGGCTGCTTTTAAGTGTGCCGTTAGATTACTTGCTTCTTCATTCGATACTTTAAATAACGTTTCTTTGTCTTTGGTATAAAAGCATAAATTGACACGAGCATCCGTGTAAGTACGATCAATTTCCAAGGCTTTACAAAAGTCCTGAACGGCCTGTTGCGTATCCCCTTGCTCACCGGCTAAAAGCCCCAGATAATTCCACGCTTCCTTAAAATTCGGGTCCAATTTTACGGCTCGTTCCAAAGCTTCCGTTGCCTCACGTTTTTTGTTGAGTGCCTGATAAACCAAGCCCAGATTAAAATAATGCGGTGCAAACGGAAGCGGCGCATAGCGTATCGCACTCAAAAAACAACTTTCAGCCCGTGGCAAATCGCCTTTAGTTTGTGCTGCCAAACCGCTTAAATTCCATATATCTGAATTATGCGGCATAACCTCTAACAACCGGGCATATATACTTTCCGCCTCGTTTAGGGCCCCGTTATTGTGCAAATCAATGGCTTTTTTGAGCATCAAATCGTATGACATATTCGCCCCGTTCTAAGCAATAAAATCATCAAGAGCCCGCCGCAATTCAACAATATCTTCATCTTCATTCAAGCGATGCGTACTGTTTTTCAACAAAACCACTCTCACATCATCACTTTCCAGCTTATCGGCAATGGTCAAGGCCGTTTTCCACAGCAGAGAAGCATCTTTCATCCCTTGGAGTAACCGCACTTTTCCCTTAAAAGGCAAGCTTGCTCTGTCTAAGGTATGGTTTTCATAGCCGGAAGCAATCATCTCTTTAGTGATGATATATGTAAAATCTTTGGTCGGAAATTCAACATAACCTTGTCTTTCAAGCAATTCTTTGTGTTCAGGTTTGAAAAAGGCTTCCATGTAGGTTTTTAGGAAATCCGGAGCAGCCGCCAGACCAATAAATCCGATTACTTTATCAGGGAAATCACATGCCCCCATCAATGAGAGCCAACCACCCAAAGAGGACCCCACCATCACAACCGGTGTTTCCACAATTTTCGTTAAAATCTCTGCCAGTTGTGCTTTGTAGGTATTGATTGTCGTTTCAGGAAAACGTGCTTTATCACTCCCGTGTCCGGCTAATTCATACCGAAAAAAGCCCATTCCGTTCGCAACACACCATTTTTTGACTTCTTCAGGTTTTCTTCCCCACGGATCAGAACAAAATCCGTGTGTATAAACAACAGTAAATCTTTGAGTTTTTGCTACATCGGGCTTAATATGCTCAAACATGGTTGTGTGCCCGTTTTCAAAGGTGTAAATCTGCATGGGGTGCTCTCCTAAATTAACATTTTGAGGAATAGTAAAATAAAATGAGTAAAGATAAAGTAAAAGAGCCGATAGTTTTGCAAGTCTTGCCGGAATTAGGGCAGGGTGGTGTAGAGTTGGGAACAATCCAAATTGCCGAAGCCCTTACCGCCGCCGGATATAAAAATTTTGTTGCCAGTTCCGGCGGAAGAATGACCTTTCAGCTGGAAAAACTAGGGGTTAAACACTTTACCTTACCTCTTAAAAGCAAAAATCCCTTTACCATCTTCAAAAATGCCAAGATTTTAGCTGAAATCATCAAAAAAGAGGGGATAAACATTGTTCATGCCCGCTCTCGTGCCCCGGCATGGAGTGCTTATTTGGCCGCCAAAAAAGCCAACGTTCACTTTGTAACCACCTTTCACGGGACGTACGGCCTCGGCCCTAAAGGGATAAAAAAACTCTACAATCAGGTGATGACCTTTGGTGAGAAAGTTATTGTCATTTCCACGCATATCAAACGTCACGTTATGGAACACTACCACACCGCAGAAGACAAGCTCGTTTTCATCCACCGTTGTGTTGATGTGGAAAAATTTAATCCGAACGCCATCACGCCGGAACGGTTGAAAACAATTATAGAACAATACGAACTTCCCACCGATAAGAAACTTATTCTCCTGATCGGCCGTCTGACCCGTTGGAAAGGGCAGGAGCTCTTAATTGATGCTTTGGCCAAAATCAAGAATAGGGAAGATTTCCATTGTATCTTTACCGGTGATGATCAAGGCCGTGTCAAATATACCGAAGGCTTAATCAATAAAATCAAAGAATACGGTATGGAAGGCTTTTTTACTTTTATCAAACATACGGATGATGTTCCGGCCTTAATGAAAGCCTGTGATATTGTCGTCTCCGCATCCATAGAGCCGGAAGCTTTCGGCCGTATTGCTGCCGAGGGGGAAGCTATGGGCAAAATTGTTTTAGCTTCAAACATCGGTGGTTCTTTGGATAACCTCAAAGACGGTGTAACCGGACGTCACTTTATTTCCGGTGATGCCGATGATTTGAGCCAAAAACTGGATTGGGCGTTATCCTTGTCACCGGCAGAGCAGAAGAAGTTTGCCGATGCTGCGCAAAATTTTGTAAAAGAAAACTTTACAAAACAAATTATGTGTGATAAAACGCTCGCTGTTTATCGTTCGCTGATAAACGAGGATTAATTTAACAAAGTAACAATTTTTTTTATCAAGGGGTAAAATATGATTAAGATTGAACTGCCCGACGGCAGCATAAAAGAGGTTGAGTCCGGCCTATCCGGCTTTGATCTCGCAAATCAAATAAGTCATAATCTGGCAAATGCCGCATTAGCCGTTGAAATTAACGGCACATTAAAAGATGTCACTACCCCGATAACTACAGACGCCAAAGTGCGCATTATCACTTCAAAAGATAAAGAAGGGCTGGAAGTTCTGCGTCACTCTTGCTCTCACGTTATGTCTGAAGCCGTCAAAGAGTTGTGGCCTGATGTTCAAGTCACCATTGGCCCGTTCATTGAAAACGGTTTTTACTATGACTTTTCCAGAAAAGACCCTTTCACCACGGAAGATTTCGCTAAAATAGAAGAAAGAATGCACGAAATCGTTAAACGTGATGAGAAGATCACGCGTGAAGTTGTAACCCGTGCAGAGGCTGTTGCTCTGTTTACCAAACTGGGTGAACATTACAAAGTTGAAATTATCAACGATCTTCCTGAAGATGCGGAGATTTCTTTGTATCGCCAGGGGAATTACGTTGATTTGTGCCGTGGTCCGCACGTTCCGTCTACCGGTAAGATCGGTCAGGCTTTCAAGTTGATGAAAGTTGCCGGTGCTTATTGGCGCGGAGATTCCAAAAACGAGATGTTGCAACGTATTTATGCAACCGCTTGGGCTGATAAAAAAGATCTTAAAGAATACCTGGATCGTATTGAAGAAGCCGCTAAGCGTGACCACCGTAAGCTCGGCCGTGAGATGGATCTCTTCCATTTTGAACCGGAGTATGCTCCCGGTGCGGTTTTCTGGCATGATAAGGGATATAAAGTATATCGTCGTTTGATTGAATATATGCGTAACCGTCAGGAACATAACGGTTATGAAGAAATTTCCACTCCGCGTATTATGGACAGATGCTTATGGGAAACTTCCGGTCACTGGGAAAAGTACGGGGCTCATAACTATTCCGGTCAGACGGAAGACGGCAAGTGGTTCTGTATCAAACCGATGAACTGCCCTGGTGGATTACTGGTCTACAAACAAGGGATTAAGAGTTACCGTGATTTACCGTTAAGAATGGCGGAATTCGGAAAGGTAAACCGTTATGAAGCTTCCGGTGCTTTGATGGGCTTAATGCGTGTTCGTGAGTTCACTCAAGATGATGCACACATTTTCTGCACACCGGAGCAAATGGAAGAAGAATGCATCACCACGATGAAACTGATTTTTGATATTTATAAAGACTTTGGCTTTGATAAAATCAAGATCTACCTTTCCACCCGTCCGGAAAAGCGTATCGGTTCTGATGAAATTTGGGATTTATGTGAAAAATCTCTGGCACAGGCACTGGAAAAACACGGCTACGCTTATGAAATCAACGAGGGCGAGGGCGCTTTCTACGGTCCGAAGTTGGAATTTATTTTGCGTGATGCCATCGGTCGTGAATGGCAATGCGGTACAATTCAAGTAGATATGAACTTGCCGCAACGTTTTGACATTTCTTACATTGGTGAAGATGGTGAAAAACATCAACCGGTTATGTTGCACCGTGCTTTGTTCGGCTCTATTGAGCGTTTCTTAGGTATTTTGATTGAACATCATGCCGGACATCTGCCTTTATGGTTGTCTCCGTTGCAAGTGATGGTTATGCCGGTCACCTCTGCTTTTGATGACTACGCCCAAGAAGTTGTTAAGACGCTTCGTCAAAACGGCTTGTCTGCCCAGACGGATCTGCGTAACGAAAAGATCAGCTATAAGATCCGTGAGCACTCATTAGAGAAAATTCCGGTTATCATGGTTGTTGGTGCTAAAGAGCAGGAGCAAAAGAGTGTTACTATCCGTCGCCTTGGCTCAGAACAACAAAATATCATGAGCTTGGATGAGGCTGTTAAAGCTTTGGTTAAAGAAGCCGAGATGCCCCATAAGACGGAAGCTTAAGCGCATAGGATACTAAAAGAAAGGGAGGTTCGTTTGAGCCTCCTTTTTCTTATTCAAAATTGAAGTTGATCTTATAGAGATGTCCGGCTTCAACGGGAAGGGGCTTTAACCATGCGGGGACGTCTGTTTGGGTTAAAATTTTCCCGTAAAGTTTATCAAGATTTTTTGCCGGTTCTACATAATATTCCTCATCATACGGGGCATCAGGCAGATAAATATAGCTCACTTTATGTTTTTTTAGCAGAGCTATCACTTCTTTTTCATCTGCAGAAAAGAAAATTTTATGCGTATCAACAATTCCCTCAACATTGCGATGATAGGGGGAAGCGACAATCGGTTTCCCTGTTTGCCATACAATTGACGGCCCGATAAAAATATCCGTCACAACCGCCCCAAAGGGGAGAGAACGCAACTCGGTTATCGGCTCATAATAGGTTTGCAAAGGCTCAATCTTTGTGGTGAGCGCTAATATCGTAAAAGAAATATATTCCGCCAAAACAAAGCAAACAGAGAGCATCTTCTTGTACTTCATCACGCTGACGGCATAAGCCAGCATACCGGCAGCATAAAAACCGGCGTATGGTAAAAAGTGGCTGGTATAACAGCTCAGAGCAAAAAACAGAAAAATATTCAGCATCAAATAGATAAAACACCCGTTACCTTGATTTTTCTTCCAGAGGAATAAGGAAAACAGCACGCCTAATCCGGAGTAGGTTAAAGTATAAAAATTCCCCGGACGCATTTCCGAAATTCGGCTGACAAAGATTGTCCGGATATGCTCATCAAGCGGGGAAGAAAATGCCCCCATAAGGGACAACAGCACAAACAAAATACCGATAATCCCCACCATCACTCCCAGACTCTGCCAGGTGTTTTTCATCTTTTCGCCGACAAGCACCGCGCCATAGCCCCCCAGACTTAACATCAGATAAAATAAAGAAATCCGCCCGGTGTCCAAACTCAAAAAGCCCTCATACGGCGGATTAAATAGTAAAAACACCGCAATCCCCAAGGTATAAAAGCCAAGAAACCGCCTAATGTTTTGTAAATCAAACTGCATAAACAGCCAAGCATACCCCAAAAACAGCAACACCCCCACGGCCAAAAACACACCTTCCACTGCCATAAACAGGGAAAAGGCGCAAATCAACGCAGCAATCGTCAAGTCACGCTGGCTGTTATTCTGGATAAATCGCCACATATAGAGCAACAGCCACGCCGTCAAAAAGACAAAGGCCGCATGATGATCCGGACGGTTGAGAAAAACTTCCCGCATCACATTTGCCTGCACGGCCACCAAAATTGCCCACAACGCCCGATACGGCAGACTGATAAACAACCTTGCTGCCTTATTCCACGCAATGATTGCCAAGATAAAGAAAAGCGGCGCAATCAACATACCGGCATAAAACACCGCGGTTTTAAGCGGATATGCCGTCAAAAAGGGCAGGGTGAGTATTCCCCAAAACACATCCAACGCCTTTGTCCAATGTAACACCTCCCCAAACGGATAGTTCCCGAGCATAAAGCGTTGTTCAAAATAGCTTGGATTTTCCAGAAGCGCCGTCAGTCGCAAGGCGTGATAATAATTATCCGTATCCACATAAGTATGATCCCATGCCTGATATTGACCGAAATACCAAATCCCCGCCAACAGCAGATAAAATAAAAGTTCCAATCCGTTTTTAAGTCCTTGTTTCATCAAAACCTCCGTTTTTTCCATCATATAAAAACAAAATCTCTCTGCAAGTTTTTCCGAAAGGTTATACAATATTAACCGGAAATTAAGTCCTTTTTGCGTATTTTAAAGCAAATAAAGGAAAGGATGCCGCGCATGAATAACATCAAACAATTACGCAAGCAAAAAGGGTTAAGCGTGACGGAGCTTGCCAATCGCCTGAATATGTCGCAGAGCAACCTCACAAAGATAGAAAACAACCAGCTGGACCTCAAACCTGATGTAGCCCGCCGTATTGCAGAGATTCTAAACATTTCTTCCACGGCGCTTTTACCGGAGAGTCCGTCAGAAAATTCCGTGACCACTAATCTCCCTTTGCTTAATCCGGAGGCCTTATCCCTCCCACCGCTCACTAAACTTCCTTTTTTCCTGAACGGGGTAGGGAATAAAGCAGAGATTACCGCTTGTTGTGTAGCAAATGATGACGCCATGTCCCCAACGCTTAAAAAGGGGGATTTTGCCTTGCTCACGCAATCTTTTGAAACTCCTCAAAACGGGGTTTATGCGATTTTCCACCACGGGCAGCACCTGATCCGCCGCCTGCAGTATCTGAATGAAAATGAAGTCCTGCTTTTATCGGACAATCAATTTTACCAACCG
>CAYPIZ010000024.1:0-2993 GCA_964410935.1 uncultured Acetobacter sp.
CTTTTTCCAAAATCAAGTTAACATTCTTAAATTCTTCATACCAATCCAGATAATTAGCCATAATATTGGTGATCTTGCTTCCCCGTACAACCGCATTATGAATAAGATTTTGTTTCAGATTATGCTCTTCATCCACGGTCAATTTCATATCATCAACCCCATAGCAATAGCGCTTACCAAAGAGGAGACTGCGCACTTCGTCACTTGCCAGACAAATCTCCGTATTAATAATAAATTGGGGATTTTCTTTATGGCGTATGGCCAGGTTAGTGAGCTTATCTTTCACAAAATTTGCATATCTCCCCACTTGCAAATCCCCCAATTCTTTCAGGTTACTCACACCCTGAACAATCACATCGGTCTTGGCACTTTTTTTATTCTGCTTAAACGCATCCATAAATTCCTGCATCTTACCGATAAAACACTTAGCTTGGTCCACATAAGCTTTTCGTTTTTCGTCAATACCCACGGTATAAACGGCACTATCTTTCAGAGCCACCCATTGTGAACGTGGTTTGAGCCGGCAATACTCATCATAAATATACTCATCACTCGGGAGATCCACATACACCATATAAACCTGACCGTTTTTATCTGCCTTATAGGCCTGAAGAAGTTCATCAAACACATGAACGCTTCCCTCTATTGATAACCGGCGATTATCCGCCAACACTTTAAACTTTCGCTTAGCCGATTCATCCAACAAAAGCTTTGCCAGCTGTTTCATATCGCGTGACCGCCAACTTAACACCCATTCACCCAAAATGGCGTAGATATTTTTTTCCAGCGTGCTTTTACTGTCATAAAACTTAATTTTTTTAATATTTTTAAACACGCACCTATCCGTATTCACGGCATCACCCGTCACACACAAATTGAAAGCCGGCATAGAATATGTACTGATTTTATAGGCATCGTCTTTTTTCAAAGCCGCATACAGTTCATTCCGATCCAAGGTCCATTCATCCAAAGTATCATAGCGATAATTCCATGGATTAACCACCGTTCCAAACCCGCGATTAGCACTCTTGGAGCTGGTATAATCCACCAAATTATACAAATCTATCACATTGGAAAAACTTTCATCATTCTGCACAAACGCATTGGGATAAACTTCAAACCCGTTGATAGCATAAAATCCGATGAGCATATCCCGCAAATCACGCAAATCCGGATCTCTTAAGCTCCCTAAAAAATGATAAGAAGGCAATTTGGGCGCCATAAAATAAATAATGTTATCTTGCTTTTTACCTTGCACCTCTGCCGGCAGAGAAACCACCGTCTGATATTCCGTACCGGAAGGATTTTCAAGGAGATCCGTCTGCATAAAGACAAGACCGCCCACCAAAATAAGCCCCACATTTGTCAGAAAAATCCCTAAGGTATAGTGAAACAATACATAAATAATCCCCCCAAGCAACAAGCCCGTCAACCAATGTGAGGGAATAAATATGATAAATGAAAGCCAAGAGGCATGCTCCATAAACCACGTGTCAATAAAATTTTCAAAATCAAACAGCGCATATTGGTTGAAAAAGATGACCGTGAACAACATTGTCAGCAAGGCACAAAAAACATTTCCCCCTTCTTTGATCAAAGAAACCAGCAACACCAAAATCAATGAGCCGGCCGCAACACCGCCGGCGATGTAAAGCAATGCCGGGTTAACCGCTCCGTTTTCTAAAATATTTCCGTTATACGCATAAATAAACAGTTCAAAATTAAGTAAAAAAAGCAAACAAACATAAATCCACTTGAGCAATCTATCGTAAAAACGATTCCCGCGTTTAAACCAGTCCTTCACTTTATAAGACTTACTGTTTCCGCTCAACTGTACCGGAGCCATCCCCATATTGTTCATTCTGTCCTCACACATTTCCAACTTTTTCTGAAGTTTACCCTATATTATTAAAAAAACTCTTAAAAAATATCTTAAAAATACAGTGTTAATAGCTCTTGAATTTTTAAAAACACTCATTATAATCAGAAAAGTTTTAAAAGGATTCTTTTAAAGCTTTGATACGAAAAGCCGTATGAAATAGATATATTGGACCCGGGGGCGGTACCCGGCGCCTCCACCAAAATTTTCACGGGGGCGAAATAGGTTTGACAGTGTATAGTAAAGATATCTGTGCTGTATTCGGTGAGATACCACCGTTATCGGTTCAATTAAAATAAACGCAAATGATAATTTTGCACCTGTTGCCGTAGCTGCATAAGGCAAAGCAACAAAGTCAATCCTTTAGGCTATGGTTAGCTTAGAGTGGGGGCGGAGCCACCCAGCAACAGAACGGCTCTCTTTAATTGAGTATAGGGCAAAAAGATGACGGAATTTGTGAGTGAAATAAACTATGATAAGCTGATTGAGAAAGCCTTAAAACAGGTTGTCGTTGAAGCTTTAAAAATTGCTGAAAGACAGGGGCTTCCCGGTGAAAATCATTTTTATATCACCTTCAAAACAGATTTTCCCGGAACGGTTATTCCTCGTGACTTGAAGATTCAATATCCTGAAAGTATGACCATTGTCTTACAACATCAATATGAAAATCTTTCTGTTGATGAAAAATCTTTTTCTGTGGAATTAAGTTTTGGCGGCAGACAGCAAATGCTGGTTATACCGTTTGAATCCATCACCTATTTTGCCGATCCTTACGCCAAATTCGGCTTAAGTTTTTCCTTTTATGAAAACGGAGACGTACATTCTCTGGACGCCCTCGAACCGGAAAAGAAAATTTCCGGAGAAAGTGCAGAGATCATCTCCTTTGACAGTTTTAGAAAGAAATTCCAATGAAAAGATTTTCCGTAATTATCGCCCATTCTCATACCACAAGCATTTCCCTTGAGGTTGAGTTTTACAGGGCTTTGAGAGACCTTGCCAAAGAACAGGGCATATCCATGAATCAGTTGATAACCCAGATAGACAGCACGCGCACAACACCAAACTTATCTTCGGCATTGCGCTTGTACGTTTTACAGAGCCTTCAACAAAAAAT
>CAYPIZ010000024.1:3093-10509 GCA_964410935.1 uncultured Acetobacter sp.
CCAACTTCTCCACGAACTAAAGAAGCATTGAAGTTTTCACCTTTAACCCGACGTGCATCCTCTTTTTCCTCTTCCAGAGCCCGTTTTTCAGCCTCTATATCGGCTTGTAATTTCTGCCCGAAGACACCGGTCTTTCCCCCAAGATGCAACATTTTCATCACCCCGAGTTCCACCGTTGTCGCCTTGTCTTTATACCATGCAGGCAAATCCTCTTTGGACACCCCGTGCGTCACCGGATACCCGTAGGCAAGCCCTGCCAACACCACCAACAGCATCAAGGCTTTAAGCGGATGCATCAGCAAATACAACACCATGAATATAGGAAAAGTGATCACCCTCAGGGTAATATAAAAAAACTTAAAAACAGCACTTCTTTCTTTTGTCTCAGACATTTTCTTCCTCACATCATTTTAGGACAGTCTAACGTATTTTATTTAAAACTTATTTAACAACCTTTTCAGAATATGCCCACTCACCCGTTTTTGGATTCTGCACACATTCTTGTTGATCATACTCATCTTTAAGCTGATAAACATCCATAAAAGAAGTCGGCTGATAATACTGATGAACCAGGGCATCATCCACATAATGAACAATCTCTTCCCGTCCGCTCTCTGCCGCAAATTTATCCATATAACTTCTCCCGAAGATAAATTTCGGCTTTTTTTCCCTAATCAGCGCATTAATATCCGGCTTATCATGAATACCGGTTTGCTCACCGATAACATCCAACTGCCCGATAAGTTGCCAATAGTACGCCGGATCTTTACCAAACAGGTTATACATTGCCCCATCTCCGTTAAACACATAATCACACGGTGTAATATGCGCACTTATATAATCCGGCAGATACTCGCTTTTTTTGTTTGCGTACACCCACAGTTGATACATCACTCCCTCATAGCTGAAATACCCGATAAAACATAAAACGGCAACATTTATCAAACGGCTTCGCTGTGCCAAACGATAAAGAAGCGGCATAGCACACATCACTGCCAAATAAAACAGCAACCAGTAGTAATACGAATACGGGGAAAAATAAAATTTCCTCTGAAAAAATTCACACACAAACAACAGACAAAGCACATTCAAATATCTGTTTTTGACAAACAAGGCATTCAACACCCCAAGCCACCCGCCAATAACGGCTATTTTCATGTACGGCGGTAATTCTACAACGCGATTAAGCTCAAACCTTTCAGCTAAATTCAGATTAAAAGTAAAGTTAGAAACATAGTAGAGTTTCAGCATATCGTAATACAACAAATAGGTCAGAAACCCTGCAAAGCACACTCCAAACACCGCCAATGCTTTATACATATCTTTCGTTTTTATCGCGCCTTTTGCCCAAAAATAAAGTCCGCTTATCCCTAGTACGGCAAGTGGGAAAATCGCTTTCTGTGCAAACAAGAAACTCACGCTAAACCATAAAAAAGCAACACAAAGGTATTTGCACGCCTGCTCTTTCAGATAAAGGAAATAGTAATACAGCCCCCCGATTAAACAAAACACCATATAATTATCCGGTCTAAAATCCAACGCATAAAGTTTATACCCCGGGATGATTAAAAGTGCTGCTGCAAAAAGCCCCCACCGCTTATCGCTTAAAAACAAAACATTTATCCGATACACATAAACCAGAGATTTCAAAAACACCAAAAACGATATCAAGCTGACCACTTCCACCACAGTAGGATCATACGCCATCACCTTTAAGACCGGTATAAAAAGATACCACATCAGCGGATTATGATGCTGGAAAAAATCCCGATACGGAACTTCCCCCAAGAGCAACAAAAAGCTGGAATGCACATGTTCTATTGCATCCCCGTTTTGGGTCGGAAGATGAGCTGACATCATCACATAGAAAATCGCCATCCCCGTCAAATATACCCAAAGGAGAGTTGGTTCTCCCCACTTAAAAAAGCCCTCGTTTAATCGCTTGATAATCTGTTTCATCCGTTATTCCTCCTCGTTAGCGACAGTGCATTCTTTACGCCGATACTCCGGTTTTAAACGCCATATACCGTCCGGACTTTCATCTGTTTTCCATTGCATTGTATCAACATCTAAGTTTCCGAAATTACTCTCAAACACGGTATACTTTGTATAATATTTTTTGATCATATCCATATCAAAGGCGTGCACCAAAACTTTATGATCTCTTATGAGTTCATACCGTTCGTAAACATCTGCGACAGCAACAAATGCCGGCAAATATTTTTCAATCACCGCATTGAGATCATCCTTCGGAGCAATCCCGATTCTCTCCCCGATAACATCAATTTCGCCACGGATAAATCCATAATATACCGGTTGCTTGTTAAAAGGAAACGGCACACCTAAGAGCGTCGTATCACAAGGCAACAATGCTCGGTTAATAACCTCATTTTCCATATCGCCGGTATTCACATGCCTTTTGTATAACCGAATATCAGATATCATATCTCCGCCCAAAGAGGCCACATAGAATTGCAGATATATCAGCAGAATAACAAACAAACCTTTTGTCTTTTCCGACAATTTCATCACGCCTGAAAGCGCAATAGGTAACGCCAGATAATAGGCCTCATACCAATAATAAACATGCGGTGAGAAATAAAACTTTTTAGATAGCCAAACCGAAATAAAAATCGCCCCGTAAATGCGGAAATATTTATTCATGGTTTTGAAAAACAACAAATACGTTGCCCCGGCCACACCAAACACAATATCGGCCCAAAGCCATGCTTGATTAACGGCCTGTTCCCCCATATACGAAGGCATATACGCATTAAACGTAAAATTACTGACATAGTAAATATGCCACAAATCATTTTTCAATAGCAGTACCAATACGGCTAACGTCCCCAAAAGCGGGAGAAACGCAGCCCATAAAAAATCTCTCCACGGATATTTATTTCCAATCAGCAGATAAAGAGCAACCACCGCAATCACCGGATAGAACAACAAGGCTTTTTGTAAAAAAGCAAACGCCACCCAAAAGAATAAAAAGCTTTTAACCAAAGCCGAACGCTGACGCTTTTCCATGTAAGAAAAGAAATAATATATACCGCCGGCAATCATCGGGAGCATATAATTATCCGGCTTAAAATAAACATAATACCCCAAGATATTCGGGCACAGCATCAACACCACGGAAGCCAACGCCACCGTTCGGTTAAATATAAATTTCTCAACGGTTTTATAACTATACCACAGCCCGATACAAAAAAACAAATACGTCAGATAATTCATCCAATAAACCACCGACATATTCCCATAAAAACTCTTGACAATTCCCCCCGTCAGATACCACAAAAGCGGATGATGATGTTCAAAAAAATCCCGATACGGCACATTCCCCGTTGCCACCAGAAAAGCGGCTTGAAGATGCTCAAATACATCCCCTTCCGGATAGATAACACTAAAACAGGAAAGCCCCACTAAACAGAGAATAAATAAAAGATCCGCAAACAAAACGGCATCAGGCAGAAACCGCAATTTCTGCCTGATGGATTGTGTCTTTTCTATCGTCCCTGCCATTAACGAAATCTCTTAACGGCATTGATATTGCGATGATATGCCTCACTCTGAGCAATATCTTCAATATCCACCGGTAACCGACTACGCCAGTTTGGATATTTATCAATATCCGTCCCCGGTAGATTTTGGATTTTCATAGACTGGAAAATATCTTCCGGTTGCAACATAAAGACTTCGCTGTTTGTCTTAGACATATAAGCATGCACGGCTTCTTCCATACCCTCAGGATACCCGTCCCCGTACAGATAATCCGAGCGACGGCGTCTGTCTTCCGGCCAAACGTTCTCTGCATCCAGCGCACTTAAGAGCAACCGACGCTCATGCTCACGCCAGTTATATCCGTTACGCATTTCCTCTTCGCTAAACAGCCCCAAATCACGCATAATCCCGACATCAGAGCCATACCACCAAGCTTTCAGCGGAGCCATATCATGCGTTCCGACAGAAGCAAAGTATTTACGCTCATATTCGTGCGGTGCTTTCAACGTTCCGTTATCATCTTTGCGTTCTACCCACAAAACACCCAGTGCATAGATGTTGCGTTGTGCCAACATTTCTTTGAACCCACCGGCAACATTACCGATACATTCGCCCACAACGACACATTTATTCAGATGACTTTCCAACGCCAAAATGTTGAGCATATCTTTTTCGTTGTAATAAATATACGTTCCCTCATCACCGTCATCCGGGATAATGTACAAACGGGAAAGCCCCATAACGTGATCGATTCTCACGGCACCGGCATAACGCATATTTGCCCGCAGAATACGGATATACGGTTTATAGCAACGTTCTTTCAGCTCGGTCGGATTAAACGCCCCCAGCATCCATTTTTGCCCCGTAGGGAAGTAATTATCCGGCGGAGCCCCTGCCCCGCTTCCTTGAACATAGAGATATTTATCTCCCCAAACTTCCGCACTGTCTTTAGAAACCCCAACCGGCAAATCACGATAAAGCCCGATAACCAGATTTCTCTCTTTAATTTTCTTTTCTACCAGGCGGAGTTGTCGATCTGCTTCAAACTGTAAAAATTTGAAAAAGTCCACTGCGTACTGATGTTCCGTAGCAAATTTCTCCACCCC
Source organism: uncultured Acetobacter sp. (assembly GCA_964410935.1). Taxonomy (GTDB): domain Bacteria; phylum Pseudomonadota; class Alphaproteobacteria; order RF32; family CAG-239; genus CAG-267. The sequence continues at coordinate 7,704 of CAYPIZ010000024.1, forward strand.
TTTAGACAAAGCGGAGCTAACACTTTCTTCCCAGGTTTTAGAGCCTTTTCCGCCCATTTTCACCCGTTCTTCCACAATAGCCTGGAACACCGCCAAGCGATGGAGTTCTCCCGTATCTTGTGCTTTGAATGCTTCAAATTCTTGCGCATAGGCGCTGTCTTCATTGGCTTTCAACCGTGCATAAATATTACGCAGTGCCTTAATCTTTGCATTGTAAACGGCAGTATAATCTATGTTTTCTTTTTCTTTGGCAAACCAGATAGCTTCTCCGTCTTTATCCCCCTCTTCATAAAAAGGCACTTTCTCCACATCAATATAAATCGGGTTTAAGAACAACCGACTAACCGACGCATACGGACTTGCCACTTCCGGAAAACTATGTTGCAACACATTTAACGGATTTAACCCGATAACATCACCGCCGCTATCAGCCATAATATCCACCAGATTTTCCAAATCCGTAAAATCACCGACACCCCAGTTTCTTCTGCTCTTCAAAGAATACAACTGCACGGCAAAGCCAAACAATTTTTCTTTTCCTTTTTTATCCAACGCATAGCATTGTTTCGGCGCAACCGCCAGCACGGTTTTGTATTCTCCCTTCGGGGTAGATAGGATGACATCATAGTAATTCGGTTCCAACCGTTCCGTCACCTTAACGGCTAATTTGACATACTCCCCACGGCGATCAACTTCTTCAAAAGTCACGGCCAGCGGTTTTGTTTTGCTTTTTCCTTCAACGGCATAAGTAACTTTGATTTTATCCTTATCACTTTCCGGCACAACCGCCTCAAACGCCACATTATCCACATCGGTTACGGTAATGGCCTCAAGCACCCGTTGCCACCGCACCTTGTCCAACCGCTCCAAAGATTTTTTGATTTCGGCATCATCTTTAGCCCCATATCCGAAATTCTCAATAAAGAACCGCAGTTGATCATCAGAAACCACGCTCTTTTGGATAACCCCACAACCAAAAGTAAATTCTGTCGCGATATTCAGTTTTTCGGCTAATTGTTTCAGCAATTCACTCATACTTGTCTCCCTACTTTTTTATTTCAAAACAAAGAACGCTCCACGCCGGCACCCAGACTTCCGCTCCGGATTTCAGCTTTTCGCCCTCAAATTTTTCAGAACTGTCTAATAATAAATTCCATTTATACGATTTTTTGAGATTTGGCAATTTCCATTTCAAGTTATTCGCATTTGCGTTCAAAATCACCATAAACAGCTTATCGTTAATCAGCGTCACATAAGAAAGCGCCCGACGATTATATTCGTTCCACTCCCCTTGATTAAATTCTTCCCCTTTTTCCGTCCACCAGGAAAGATCTTTCAACCCGCTTTTAGCATCTACCACTGCACCGGTAAAGAAGTTCACACGGTTAAAAATTCCCATTTTACGACGCAGTTTAAGCAACCGTTTCACAAAGCGGATATTCTCAATCTCTTTTGCCCCGATCGTTTCCCACACCAGATAAGAAATGGCATTATCCTGACAATACGCATTGTTATTGCCGAATTGGGTTTTCATAAATTCATCGCCTGCCCGCAACAACGGTGTTCCGAAAGAAAGCAGCAAGGTGGCCAACATTGCCCTTGCCCGAAGCTTTCTGTTTTCACACACAAACTCATCATTGGTCATCCCCTCCACACCGGAGTTATAGCTCCAGTTAGCATCGGTTCCGTCACGATTATCTTCCCCGTTAGCCTGATTGTGCTTATGATTATAGCTGACTAAATCATTCAAGCTCATACCGTCATGCACGGTCACAAAATTAACCGAACTCCATATCGTCCGTCGGCTCGGTCCGAAGATATCACTTGAACCTGTAATTCTGCTGGCAAGTTCTCCGATTTGACGATCATCCCCCCGCCAAAAACGCCGCACCACATCACGGTAGCGATCGTTCCATTCCATATCCGACGGAGGGAAAGCCCCCAACTGATATCCACCGATTCCCAAGTCCCACGGTTCATGGGCAATTTTAACCAACCGCAACACATCATCCTGACGTAACGACATCAGAAAACCGCTTTCCTGACTAAACTCCTGCTTAACACGTGCCAATGATGTAGAAAGATCCAAACGGAAACCGTCCACCCGCATTTCTTCCACCATATAGCGCATGGAATCCATCACCAATGTCAGCACATACGGATTGCTCAAATTGAACAGTGCACCGCATCCGGTAGAGTCGTAATAATAGCGCCTGTTCGTCCCGTCTAAAGCATAATAACTTTCATTATCAATACCGCGATAGCAAAGTGTCGGCCCCAGGTGATTCCCCTCAAACGTATGGTTGTACACCATATCCAAAATCACTTCCATACCGTTTTCGTGTAGGCTTTTCACCATTTTCTTAAAGCCGTTCAGGTCGTCTGCCACCAAATAGCTCGGCTCCAAGGCAAAGAAATTGAGACTTTCATATCCCCAAAAATTATTGTTCCGTCCGCTATACCTCTCCGGCATAAATGCGTTCACCGGCAACAACTCCACCGAGGTCACCCCCAGCCACTTCAAATAAGAAGAAACCGAATGTGATGCCAGCCCCTCAAACGTTCCTCTCTGTGCATCGGGAACTTTCGGATATGCCTTGGTAAATCCCTTCACATGCAATTCATAAAAAACCGTCTTTCCGGCATCAATTTGCGGAGGACAATCATCCCCCCAATCAAAAGTATTCTGCCCCACCACAACAGACTTCGGCACATACGGAGCACTATCCAATGTAGAAAAAGACAAATCCTGCTCCGGACTTTCCGGATCATACCCAAAGATTGCCTTATTCCAAATCAGCCTACC
>CAYPIZ010000025.1:0-10457 GCA_964410935.1 uncultured Acetobacter sp.
TGAAAAATGATGAAACAGGTGAAAAATTACACCCGACACAAAAACCGGAAGCTTTGCTCTATCGGGTGATTATGGCTTCTACCAATGTGGGCGACGTGGTGTTGGATCCGTTCTTCGGGACAGGGACGACCGGTGCGGTTGCGAAGATGCTCGGACGGAATTTTATCGGAATTGAAAAAGATAAAACCTACGTTAAAGGAGCAAAGGCGCGGTTGGCAAAGATTTCGCTTTGTCCGGATGAAGCAGCGTTGGAATACACTTGCAAGAGAAAATTACCGAAAGTGCCGTTTGGGGCAGTGCTTGAAAGGGGCTTGATTTCTCCGGGAGATGTGTTATACGATGAGCAAAAGAGAAACAAAGCAACGGTGCGTTCCGACGGGACAATCAGGTTTAATCATGAGACGGGGTCTATCCATCAGATGGGGGCGGCGGCTCAGAACTCAACAACCTGTAACGGCTGGGCTTACTGGCACTTTGTTGATAAGAAAAGCAAGAAATTGATATGTATTGACGAGCTGAGGGAAGTTATCAGAGCGGAAATAAGCGGAGCATAAATGAAAAAAATAAACGGACTTCCGGATAAGAAAAAAAAGAAAAAATACAGCGTAAGGCCCGATAAATATCGTAAAGAGGGCGCGAATACCCCGTTGACGCAAAATAACTATGCTGCCATTGATTTGGGGACGAACTCTTGTCGGTTGGTGGTGGCTACGCCGACGACGACATCTTTCCGCGTGGTGGAGACTTTTTCTAAAGTTGTGCGCTTGGGTGAGGGGATTATTCAGGATAACGAGCTTTCACCAAGGGCCATGAAGCGGACCGTTCAGGCTTTGAAAGTTTGTCGGGGTGTGATTGATGAATATATGCCGATTACAGCTTCGCGGTTTGTGGCAACGGCGGCATGTCGGCGGGCAAAAAACGTGGCCCAATTTGTTGAGATGGTCAAACGTGACGCCGGTATTGAACTGGAAGTGATTTCTTCTAAAGAAGAAGCCAGACTTTCGGTGGTGGGGTGTTTGCCGCTGCTGAACAGAAATATTAAGCGCGTGTTGGTGTTTGATATCGGGGGAGGGTCTTCACAGATCTCTTTAGCCCGTGTGACTGACGGCGGTAAGACGTTTATTGAAGGATTTGTTTCTCTGCCGTATGGCGTGGTGACCGTTTCAGAGGCTTTTGCCGGGCATGAAATGAGTAAGTTGGAATATTCTACCGTGTTGGAACGGACACAGAGTATTTTGGCAGAGTTTGAAGAAAAATATCATATTCGGGAGGCTATTGCCAATCAGGAAATTCAGGTGATCGGGACGTCCGGAACGGTGACGGTTATCGGAGCAGTGCATTTGCGTTTGCCGAGGTATAATCGTTCTGCTGTGGACGGAATTGCCATTTCTGCACCGGATATTGAAGCAACGATTTCGCGTATCAAAAAAATGGGGACGGAGGGACGTTGCAAGCACCCGTGTATCGGACAATCAAAATCCGATTTGACAGTGGCCGGGTGTGCTATTATTGAGGGATTGACTACGTTTTGGCCGATTTCGGAAATTACCGTGGCCGATAGAGGAATTCGTGAAGGGATTTTGCTGGATCTGATGCATCAGCAGAAAAACACGCAGCCTGTAAAAAAATATAATAACAAAAAAAGGCGGCGGTTCCCGTTTGACCGGCGCAAGAAAACAGAAAGGACCGGTCGTGACGGAGAGCAGCATAGAGAATAATTTAAATTTAAGTCAAAACGTGGCCGCAATGGATTTGGGGACAAACTCCAATCGGTTGTTGATTGTGCAACCTGACGGGAAAATTTTGCATCGGGATGTGCGGCATGTGGCTCTGGGGGAAGGCTTGGCGGAAAAAGGACATTTTTCTTCTGCCTCGCAGGAGCGGGCAATTTGCTCTTTTATGGATTTCAGAACCATGCTTGATGTTTATCAGGTGAAGAAATATCGGGCTATTGCAACGGCGGCGTGTCGGATGAGTGCGAATACCAATGAGCTTTTGCAGGAAATTAAAAAGCAGAGCGGGATTGACGTTGAGGTGATCAGCGAATATGAAGAAGCCCGCTTGACGTTGTTGGGGGCACAACAGAATGCACCGAAAGATAAAAAGTATCTCTTTGTTTATGACTTGGGGGGCGGATCTACCGAAGTGACGTTGGCGGAAAACAGTGCACAACCGAAAATTTTGGCGACGATTTCCGTACCGTTGGGGGCACGCAATGCCAGCGAAATCTTTAAGCTGAAAAATTATAATCGGGGGCGGGGCGAAACTCTGGTTAAGCAGGTTAAGACCGCTTTGCAACCGTTTTTGGATGAGATTAAAAAGTTTGATTATGAGGGGAATGTGGCGTTGGTGGCGACATCTTCAACACCGCTTCGTTTGGCGGCGGCAACCTATAAAATGCCTCAGTATGATAAATTTGCCGCAGACGGGAAGAAATTGACAACGGCAAAGTTGGACAGATTGATTGGGCATATTTTGCACATGCCGTATGAGGCACGTTGTGCATCACCTTATATCGGGCGCAATCGGGCGGATATTTTTGTTGCGGCCGTGCTTATTTTCAGAGCGGTTTATCAATCCTTAGGCGTTAAGGAAATGACGGCGTCGCTTAAAGGGGCGCAAGAGGCGATTACCGCTGAGTTGATTTAAGCAAAACTGCCGATTACGGAATGTGGTTTAACGCTGTTTGTTATTCAAGACGGCACGTTGTTCTTTGCTTAAAGTACGGGATTTTTCCTGCTGTTTGGAAGTCAGCACAACGCAGCTGTACGGTTCCAGCGTGTAGGTGTTGTTATCATTGATTTTTTTATGCTTTCCGGTGGTGTCAAACACCAGCTCCCACTGTTTTTGATTGGGTGGGGTGGGGAGTGTGAAATCCACAAAACCATAGGTGTTGCCACAGAGAAGAACCATAAAATCGTCATCACGGTTGCTTTGGGAATTTTTATTCTGTGAAACTTCTGCACCGTTACCGTTCAAGACATAAGCTAAAATATGATTAGCGGGATTTTGCCAATCCGCGGTTTGCATTTCCTGTCCGTCGGCCCGTATCCATTCAATGTCTTTGCGGTTATTAGAGGGGACAACCTGCCCGGTGAAAGTATCCAAGCTTGAAAATGTCGGGTGATCGGCACGGAGCGCCAGGAGTTTGCGGGTGAAAAGATATAAATCCCGCTGTTCCGGGGTGAAGTGTTGCCAATTTACCCAAGTGAGCTCGTTATCCTGACAGTAGGCGTTATTGTTACCGCCTTGCGTCCGTCCGAGTTCATCTCCGGCCATGAGCAACGGTACACCACGCGAGAGGACATTTGCCGCCAGAAGAGATTTGATCCGTCTATAAGCAATGTTATCATCAGGCGAGGCAGAGCAAATTTCATTGCTGTTACCGTCGTTGTTATTTTCGTTATTCTGCCAGTTGTTTTTGAAATTATAGTGTACGGAATCAAACGCAGGGAAACCGTCATGCTTGGCGATGTAGTGTACACCGGTGGACTGCTGCTCCCCGTTATGGACATCATTGCTCCCGGTGAGGTGACCGGCGAGTTCCTGAATAACATATTCATCCCCACGATAGAAACGGCGAAGTGTTTCTTCGTTGCGGTCGCTCCACTCAAACATGCCGTTCATTTGACCACGGAAATATCCGCCGACGGCACTCCATGGTTCACCACTGATTTTGACATCTAACTTTTGAGAAATATCACGAATAAGCGTCATAAACTCCCCATTAGGGTTGAAGCGATGGTTGGCATCCAAGGCGCAATCACCGGCCAGATCAAAACGGAAACCGTCAATGCCCATTTCAGTGGCAAAGTAGGTGAGGGAATCTTCCACCAACTGACGGCCTACAGGGGTGTTCGGGTTAAAGCTGTTACCGCAACCTGTGGTGTTGATGAGATCATGATTAGGGGTCATCCGGTAGTAGTTGGGAGCATCCAGCCCCTTGTATGAAAGGAGGTTATGGGTTGCACCGAATTCACCGGTGTGATTATAGACCAGATCCAAAATCACCCCGATACCGTTTTTATGCAGATTGTTGACCATTTGCTTGAAGTCATCCCGGCTACCGAAGCGTTTATCCAGCGCAAAGTGATTGATCGGATTGTAGCCCCAATAATCACTCAAACCGTATTCCTGTTTGAGTTGAGGACCGCCGCAAGTGGTGGTGACGGGAAGAAGCTCAACATGGTTGATGTTCAGCGCTTTGAGATATTGGATAATTTCCGGATGAGCCAGAGCGGAGAATTTGCCCCGTATTTCTTGCGGAAGGTCCGGATGGCGAATGGTGAACCCTTTGGTGTGGAGTTCCATAATGGCGGTCTTTTCCCAAGGAATATGCGGTTTTTGGTGGAGATACGGATATTTCTTTTGATCGGCGGCTTTGTCCTCAAAAGTGACGATGGATTTGGGGACAAAATGCGCGCTGTCTTCGGTGTTATCCAGGTGAATGGCTGTAGACTCCCAGGTGGTAACCGAGGTGGTCAGGTCTTTGGCATAGGGATCAACCAGTAGTTTTTCCGGACGGAAATAAAGGCCTTCTTCCGGAGCAAATTTACCGTGGGCACGGTAGCCGTATTTTTGATTTTCTTTTACGCCGGGAACAAAGGCAGACCAGACATTGTCTTCCCCCCTCGTGAGCGGAATTTTGACTTCCGTTTGTTCGTCCTCGGAAAAGAGGCAGAGATCCATATTTTCCGCATGTTCCGAGAAGACGCGAAATTCTGCACCGTTTTCCTTTTTAAATACTCCAAGACGTAACTTTGACATGACATTCTCCTTTATTTTAGAATAGCATATTGAGGCAGGGAGTGCAAGGAAAATCTTACTTTTTTAAAGAAGCAAAAAAGTATGGCGGATATTTCTACCCGCCATTGGCACAACAAGGTCTAAGATGTTTTAAGCCGCGTTGAAAGCTTTTAAGATAAATTCACTCAGCTTTTCATTAAACAGGCTCGGGTTGGAAACGGCTTCACCTTCGGCAATTTTAGCTTGTTCCAAAATCAGCTGAGAGGCGTTTTTGACATCTTCCAGTTTCGTTTTATCGCTTATCATCTCCGACAACTTGATAATCAGCGGGTGATAAGGGTTGATTTGCAAAATTCTGGTGCTGTCAAAGGCTGTCTTTTGCTGGTGATTACGCATTAAGCGTTCCAGATGAATACTCATTTGACCGTTTTCTACCGTTAAAGCGGCAGGGCTTCTGGTCAGATTTTCGGAGGTTTCCACTTTGGCGACATCTTCCTTAAACCACTCACTCATTTGTTCGGTGAGGTCTTTTAAGGCTTTTTCTGCCGCTTTTGGGGTGTCCTCACGCTTGATTTCCAGTTTGATATCGGCAACGGAAATGTGCTTCAAATCATGGCCTTTATATTGCGGGAGCGTTTGTACCCAGAATTCATCAATCGGATCCGTCAACAGCAGGACTTCCAGCCCTTTTTCACGGAAGGCATCCAGTTGCGGATTACAACACAGGGTTTTGACATCATCACCGGTGATGTAGTAAATGTCTTTCTGATCTTCTTTCATCCGTTCAATATAAGCGTCTAACGAAGTGAGCTTGTTATCGCTGGTGGTGGTGATGAAACGGGAGAGGGAGGCTACTTCTTCACGGTTGGTGAAATCTTCGTAAATGCCCTCCTTGAAAGCAATACCAAAGGCATTCCAGAATTTATTATAATCCTCTTCGTTCTCCGCTTTGTGCTTCAATTCCTTGAAAATACGGGAGACAACACCTTGACGGATTTTGTTGATCAAAGCGCTCTGCTGGAACATTTCACGCGAGATGTTTAACGGCAAGTCGGCACTGTCAATCACGCCTTTGACGAAACGCAGGTATTGCGGCATTAAGCCTTCTACTTTATCCGAGATGAAGACTTTGTTGACATAGAGCTTGATACCGGTTTGACGATCCGGTTGGAAGAGGTCATACGGGGCTAATGTCGGGATAAAGAGCAGGGCATTATATTCCAAACTGCCCTCGGCTTTGAAGTGTAAGGTCATCCACGGATCATCAAAGTTTTTGGTGATGTTCTGGTAGAAATCTTTATACTGCTTTTCGGTGATGTCTGCTTTGTTCCGACACCAGAGCGCAGAGGCGGTATTCACCGTTTCTTCACCGGCTTCACCCAAATTCAGGACAATCGGGTAATCAATATGTTCGGAGTAGGTGTGGATGATGTTTCTTAAATAGATTGTGTCGGTGAAATCCAGGGCATCGTCTTTTAAGAATAATTTGATTTCCGTACCGTTTTCGGCTTTGGTGGTTTCTGAAATTTCAAAACCGCCTGTTCCCTCTGAGCTCCACAAATAAGCGGTGTCGCTGTCTGCACGTTTGGTGGTGATTTCTACCTTAGAGGCAACCATAAAGGCAGAATAAAAACCAACACCGAATTGGCCGATAAGCTCTACAACAGAGTCATTTTCTTTGGCATTTTTCAAAAACTCTGCCGTGCCGGATTTGGCAATGGTTCCGATATGATTGATCAGGTCTTCTTTGTTCATACCGATACCGTTATCGGTGATGGTGAGGGTTTTGTTATCTTTATCCGGAGTGATCAAAATGCGGTAAGCCGAAGTTGCTGCCGGTAAATCCGGATTGGTTAGACGCCAGTATTTTAATTTGTCCAGTGCATCAGAGGCGTTGGAAATCAGCTCCCTTAAAAAAATGTACTTTTCCGAATACAAGGAATTTATCACAATATCCAGTAGTTTATTGACTTCGGTTTTGAATTCTATTTTCTCTGCCATAATAAAGATTCTCCCATAAAATTTTCTTTCTGTGCCTTATATAGGGTGAAAAAAAGCCTCTCGCAAGAGGAGAGGCTAAAAAAGAAAGGAGTTTTTTATCTAATCTTGGGCACCGTTTTGCTTTAAGATTTCAATCATTTTCTTGTTGTTATCCTGTCGGGCCAGGCTTAAAGGCGTATCACCGAACATGTTAAAGGTATTAACACTGGCGCCGCGTCTTAACAACAAATCTACGGTGAATTGGTGACCACCGGTAACCGCTTTCATCAGTGCGGTATCGCCACGATTATCCAAAGAGTCAATCTCGGCATCAAAATCCAGCAGAATGTTGATGACGTCATTATGGCCGGAAAGAGCCGCACGTTGCAGAGCCGTTACGCCGTCATACGTGCAACGATTGACTTTGGCCCCGTTATTGATGAGGTATTGCACAAACTCGGCATTGCCAAGAGAAGAAGCAATCATGAGCGGTGTGTAGCCATCCCCGTCACGCTGATTGATATCAAAACCTTCTTCCAGTAATTCGGAAAAAGCAGCTTCATCCCCTTTGCTGATGATATCATACAGAGTATTCGCGGCTTCAGCTGCAACAATGGTCCAACAGCTGAGGCATAAGGTTAATATGATACGCTTTAATGTCATGATTCCTTCTCCTTTAGAAAAACGGTAGCCTACTTTTTCTCCAGATTATGCAAGAGTTGGTTGAGCAAGCGAACCCCGAAGCCGGATGATCCGTACGGATACAAAGGTAACGGTTTCTCAACTTTATCCATACCGGCAATATCCAGGTGAGCCCAAGGCGTTTTGTTTAAGAGAAAGCTCTCTAAAAAGCAGGCGGCTGTGATGGAACCGGCAGCACGACCGTCAGAAATGTTTTTGAGGTCTGCGGTTTTGGATTTAATCATCTTGCGATATTTGTCATTGATCGGGAAACGCCACAATTCTTCACCGGATTGTTCACCGGAAATAGTCAGCAATTCAGACAGGCAGTCATCATTGGAGAATAAACCGGCCATTTCTGAACCGAGGGCGACGACAATAGCACCGGTCAAGGTGGCAATGTCAATAATTCTTTCCGGTTTATAGGTCTTTTCCACATAGGTGAGGCAATCCCCCAAAACCAGACGGCCTTCGGCATCGGTGTTTAAGATTTCTACCGTCTTACCGGAAAGTGAGGTTACAATGTCACCGGGACGGGTCGCCGAACCGGAAGGCATATTCTCTACCAGACCGACAATGCCGACAACGTTTAAGTTCAATTTCTGCTGAGCAGCGGCTTTTAACGAGGCTACAACAACGGCAGAACCGGCCATATCCTGTTTCATATCCCACATACCGGCACCCGGTTTCAAGGAAATACCGCCGGCATCAAAGGTTACCCCCTTGCCGACAAAAGCAATGTCCGTACCTTTTTTCTTTTTATTGCCGTTATATTCCAAGACGGCAACGTATGGTTCGTTCACAGAGCCTTGTGCCACCGATAAGAGCATGTTGAAGCCCTTTTTCTTTAATTCTTCTTTGTTGAATACGGTTATCTTTAAGCCAAGGTGTTCTAAGCGTTTAATGTCTGCTACATAAATTGCCGGTGTGAGTTCGTTTGCCGGTTCATTGGTGAGATCTCTGGCATAGCGAACGGCATTGGCAAGAGCAGCGGTCGGCTCGTAAGCTTTTTTATCCAATTTTTCTTTAGCGGTAAAGTTGACGGTTTCCAACTTCGGGAAATCATCCGGTTTCTTCAAAGTGTGGTATTTGTCAAAACTATAAGAGGCCAATTCAAAAGCAAGCCCGATATGTGTGGTTATATCCTGAGCGGAAAAATCCGTCTTGGGCAGGTGGCGGGCGTAAACGCTGACGGAAGCGTAATCTTTGGCTTTAGCATAAAAACGACCGATCAGGTTTTCCAGATCAACGGCGGAATCCGTGTTATGAATACGCAACAAAGCGATACTTTCTTTGGCGGTGTTCAAAAGCAAAATGTCGGATTTCTTTTCTTTTTTACCATCTTCTTTTTCTACAAAAGCTTTGAGGCGATTGAAAGCGCTTCTGTCTAACAGAGAGCCGGCAACACCGTAGTTGAAGCTTTCTTCAAATGTGGCAACTAAAGTTTTTAAAGCATCCTCTTTGGGGGCTTGGTTAAAAGTTATTTCAGTCATCGTTTACTCCTTAAAATAAAACTTACGGCTATTATCATCCGAATATATGAAAAAAATCTTAAAAATATGCGCTTGACAATGCAATTTATGGTGTTAATGTCCGAAAAAACGAAAAGAGGTTGGGTATGTCCGGAATTTTTGAAGCAACGGAAGAAAATATCAGCACGGCCGCACGGTTGATCAATGACGGTGGGCTGGTGGCGTTTCCGACAGAGACGGTTTACGGTTTGGGGGCTGATGCTTTTAATCCGAAAGCCGTAGCGCGTATTTTTGAGGTGAAGGGGCGGCCGACGTTTAATCCGCTGATTTCCCATATTGCCGAGCCGGAACAGATGAACGAGTTTGCCGTTGCGGACAGTCGGGCTCTCTTTTTAGCTAAGCAACTATGGCCGGGGCCACTCACGTTTGTGTTACCGCGTAAAGATTTGACGGATACTTTGGATTTGGTGTGTGCCGGGTTGCCGACAATGACGGTTCGGTGTCCTAATCACTATGTGGCTTTGGAGCTGATTAAATCTGCCGGTGTGCCGATTGCAGCCCCGTCTGCCAACCGTTCGCAAACGATTTCCCCGACGACGGCCAATGATGTGCTTGACAGTTTGGGCGAGCGTGTGGAGATGATTTTGGACGGTGGGCCGTGTAACGTTGGGGTGGAATCTACGATTTTGGATTTGACCACCAAACAGCCGGTGCTGTTGCGGGCAGGGGGTGTCACCAAGGAAATGCTTGAAAAACTATTGGGTGAGACGGTGCTGATTTCTGACGGAAACCCGAATAAGCCGACCTCACCGGGGCAACTTTTGAAGCACTATGCCCCAAATAAGAAATTGCGCATCAATGTGAGCGAGCCGGAAGATGATGAATTCTTTATCGCTTTCGGGAGTGGGGCAAAACGGGAAGATCTGAACCTTAGCCCAAGCGGTGATTTATGTGAGGCAGCGGCTAATCTGTTCCGCTTTTTACGGTTGGCAGATAAGCAAAACACATATCCGCGGTTAGCTATGGCCCCCATCCCTACAAACGGAATCGGGTTAGCCATTAACGACCGTATTAAGCGTGCGGCTAAAAATTAAAGCACTACTTAAAAATTCTCTTTTAATTTGTTGATTTTATTTTCTAAATTTGCTTTACCTTGTTCGAGCTTGTCATTGAATTCGGCAACCAGAGCAGAGCGATATTGTTCTGCCCAAGCAATCATAGAATCAATCACCGGTTTGAGATTGTAGCCGGCAGAAGTGAGGGTGTAATCCACCCGAGGCGGAATTTGAGCATAAACATGGCGCACCAAAATGCCGTTTTCTTCCAGCATGCGGAGATTGGTCGTCAAGACCTTTTGTGTGATGTCGCCGAGCTCTTTTTTGAGCTCTCCAAAGCGCTTTGTCCCGTCCATAAGGCATTCTATAATCTGCACTTTCCAACGATCCCCCAACATTCTGATGGTGGCTTCGGCTAAACTTTTTGCACAATCCGTCATATCTTATGCTCCTTTTCTTGTTCTTCTGACTATGTAGAGATTATTTTTGTTTTTTGCAAGTGAAAAAGCAAACCTGTCCACGA
>CAYPIZ010000026.1:0-10115 GCA_964410935.1 uncultured Acetobacter sp.
GATTATCTTTGTATATTGTCTTCAAAGTTTTTTGTGTTTAACCTTGAATTTATAAGAGAAAAGTAATGGCAAAAGCAGTTAAAGTAAAAGTAAAGATGGAAAGTACAGCTGGAACAGGAACATTTTATCTTGCTGAAAAGAATCCAAGAACTCATCCTGAGAAATTGGTTATGAAGAAGTATGATAAAAAATCCAAAAAGCATGAAGAATTCGTTGAGAAGAAGCTGAAGTAAATTTTTACTTATCCAATTAAGAAGCACCTTTAAGGTGCTTTTTTTAATCCGGAAATGCTTTCTTGTATTCCTTTTTGATCTTATCTAAATTAACATCCGTATAGCGCTGCGTAGACGTAAGTGAGGCGTGCCCTAAGAGTTCTTGAATAGAACGGAGATCCGATCCTTCGGCTAAGAGGTGAGTCGCAAAGGAATGGCGTAATGTGTGGGGTGTAACAGTTGACGGAAGATTCAATTCTGTACGAATTTTTTGTAATTTTCTTTGAATTATACGTGCTTTCAGCCTTTCGCCTTTAGCCCCTAAAAATAAAGCTGTTCCTGGTTTCAACGGATAAGGACAATATTTTTTATACTGTTCAATTCGCTCTACAACAATTGGTAAAAGAGGGACATATCTGTCTTTATTTCCTTTACCTCTAATTTTCAAAAAATCAGTATTATCTAAATCTTCCAAATTTAGATTAAGTGCTTCCGAAATACGTAATCCACATCCATAAAGTAGTGTAAAAATCGCTATATCACGCATACCGATCCAAGGTTCACTACAATTATCCGAAGCTGTCGCAATCACATCAAATGTACTATTTATGTCCAATGCTCTGGGTAATACTTTAGGAAGTTTTGGCAAGGCCAGCTGAAATATTTTTGTATTTTTTAGAAGATCATTATTGTTTAACCATTTAAAAAAATTTCGAATCGAAGATTCCTCTCTAGCAATTGATGCCGATTGAACATTTTTTTTAGCTCTTTGACTAAAAAAATTTCTAAAATCTCGAATGTCGAGTTGCTCCAAATCAGCTAGAGAAATTGTTTCTTGCGAAAAATAATCCAGAAAAATTCTTAAGTCACTTTCATAGCTAATCACCGTGTGCTCTGAATAGTTTCTCTGTATTCTGAGCCATTCTTTCCAACGTATAATTAAGCCTAAAAGTTCTTTATCCGGCATAGTCCTTATCCTAAAAAGTACCTCTTAATGCCTTAGGAATAGCATTAAGAGGTTAACAATCTATTTAGATTAATTTTGATAATATTTAAAATCTGCTTCAAAATCCTCCATTTCCTGTTCATGTTCCAGTTCTTCTTTTAGAATCTTTCTGGAAATTCTAAATGTCTCAAAATCCTTTCCTTGGCACAGCTCACAAATCTGCTGATACCGCGCCACAGCACATCTTTCTGCGATTAAATTTTGCGCTACGAGTTCTCTTGTATCGGCATTTGCTGGAGCTTCATATTTACATTGGGCATGCTCTTTCCAATTTTCAGGATCGAGGATTGGAATTCCTCCAAGCTGAATAATCCTTTCAGCTAATTTATCTGCATGATCCAATTCTTGGCCTGCATGTTCCATAAATTCTTTCTCCACCTTTGGACGTTCCAGACCTTCAGCGAGTTTTGCTCCAAGCCAATATTGATAATATGCAAGCCACTCTTCAGCAAAAGCACAATTTAAAATTTTAATTAATTCAGAATTATCTATTTTAGATATTCTTTTTGCCATTTCTCCCATTTTACTCTCCTTTATTGTTTGAATACTTCTTTTATGTAGGCTTTCAATCAAAAATATCAATCTAAATCAAAGTTTATATTTACTCCAATTTAATGTTTTTTTGTTAGATTTTGGACAGTGTATTAGGAGGTATTATGGTAAAAATTGCTCCAAGCATCTTAGCGGCAGATAGTTCTTGCCTAAAAGAAGCTGTTCAGAAAATAGAAAAGGCGGGTGCTGACTATATTCATTTTGATGTAATGGATGGTCATTTTGTACCTAATATCACTTTTGGCCCTCAAATTTTGAAAGATTTAAAATTTCAAACAAATCTTCCTTTTGATGTCCATTTAATGGTAGAAGAGCCCGAAAAATTTATTCCTTGGTTTGCTGAAGCTAAAGCTGATATGATTACTTTTCATGTGGAAGCAACAAACAATGTTCTCCCAATACTAAATTTGATTAAAAAGTACAACATTAAGGCAGGACTAAGTCTTAAACCGGATACCAATATACATCGTTTAGATCCTTTTTTAGATAAAGTAGATTTAGTTTTAGTAATGTCCGTCAATCCTGGATTTGGAGGGCAAAGTTTTATACCTTCAGCCATTGATAAAATAAGATACTTGAACCAAATACCAAATCGTTCTTTCGCAATTGAAGTTGATGGTGGAATTACTCCTGTAACGGCCTCTCAGTGTATCATTGCTGGAAGTGATATTCTCGTAGCGGGAACATCTGTTTTTAAAGATGGTCTATATGAGAAAAATATTCAGACTTTGAAAGGAGTTTAAAATGAGTTTGGTTATGATTATTGAAGATGAAGATGCAATCTCAATGCTTCTCTCTTATAATTTGGAGAAAGAGGGCTATGAAGTGTCTACCGTCACGAATGGTCTTAATGCCGTAAGTGAAGTGGAACGTCTTATGCCTGCAGTTATTATATTGGATTGGATGTTACCTGAAATTTCCGGAATTGAAATTTGTAAACTTATCCGCTCTAATCCGGATATAAAAAACATTCCTATCATCATGCTAACAGCTAAAAGCCAGGAAGAAGACAAAATTAAAGGACTTAATGCAGGAGCGGATGATTATGTAACAAAACCTTTTTCTATCCCTGAGTTGATGGCTCGTGTTCGAACTAATTTGCGAAGGGCACCCTCTTTTGAAGAAAAAGAAAAAATCATTACTTTTGAAGATATTTCTATGGATTTAGTTGAACGTAAAGTAAAACGTGGAGAAAATTATTTGCATCTTAGCCCCACAGAATTTCGTCTACTCAAAATGCTGCTAAAAGAACCTGGAAAAGTGTTTTCTAGAGAGTTGCTGCTCAAATCTGTTTGGGGAGAAAACATTTATGTTGAATCACGAACAGTAGATGTACATATTCGTAGACTTCGTAAAGCCTTAAATCAATATGGGCCTGACTACATTCGTACTGTACGTGCTAATGGTTATGCTGTGGATAAAAACGCTAATCAATCAGATGAATATTCTGAAGAATAAGATCACAATTCTTTTCGCATATCTAATGCTAGTTTTATCGTTCCATCATCCATGTAATCAAGCTCTCCACCAACAGGAATTCCTTGAGCTAAGGTTGAGATTTTGATATTTTCCGATTTCAAAAGAGATGAAATATAGTGCATCGTTATCTGTCCATCTACAGTTGCCGGAAGGGCTAAAATAATCTCTGCGATTTCTTCTTCTTTAATACGAAAAATCAATTTATCAATACTTAGGTCTTCTGGAGTTACACCTTCTATAGCAGACAAAACTCCCCCTAACACATGGTATTTTCCCTTATATAGTCCGCCTCTTTCCAGAGCCCAAAGATCACTAATATCTTGCACAACACACAGCGTTTTACTTTCTCTTGAAGCTGAGGCACAGATGGAACACGGGCTTACTGTATCGTAATTGCCGCACACCTCACATACTTTAATATGTTCTTGAACATCTGATAAGGCTTGAATAAGTTGCGGAATAACACTTTCTCTCTTTTTTAGAAGATATAATGTTATTCGACGTGCAGATCTACTTCCTAGAGAAGGCAGTTTGGCCATAATTTTAATCAGTTGTTCAATGTACTTATCAGACATCTTTACCTCACAACGGAAGTTTTAGGCCACCTAAATTAACTCCCCCTGTTGCATCTTTCATACTTTCTTCATTAAGTTTTTCAACTTTAGCATGGGCATCGTTATAAGCAACAAGAATCAGATCTTCAAGCATTTCTATATCGTCTGAAGCAATAGATTTGTCTATAGAAATTTTTTTCATTTCTGATTTTCCGTTAAGAGTAATCTTCACTAAACCGTTTGCAGCATCCCCTTCAACTTCTGTATTGGCAAGACGAGCTTGGGCTTCTTGCATTTTCTTTTGCATTATCTGTGCTTGTTTCATTAAACCTTGAATATTTAACATAGCATTATTCCTCTTCATCAAAAGTTATTACATCCCCTTCAATATAGGGTTCCTCTTCCTCTATTTTTTTCAATTTTTTCCGAATAGCCGTTTCTATTTTAGCTCCTCGAAACTCTTCTAAAATCTTTTTCACCAATGGATTATCTGTTACTCTTCTTACAGTTGCCACAGCTGAAGATTTTTCCTTATCAGCAATAGTTTCTCCCATTGCCTCTTTTACAATTTCTATACTCCATTTTTTACCGGTTGTCTCAAGTAGAATTTTATGCAGATGCATAATGAAATCCTGATGAACTTGTGGCGAAAGTACCATTGAAATATATCCATTTCTAAATTCTTTGATACAAACATCATTTTTAATGGCATATTCAACTAACATATTCTTGGATCTTTCCAAATAAGCAACAAGCTCATTAATGGTATTAAATGCAATATAGGATGCATTTTGAATATCTTCTATATCATTTTTTTTTTCAATTTCTAAAGGTGTCTGTACAGAAACGCTACTAGAAGAAACTCCTAAACTAGATTTTTTTTTTACTTCATTATATATTTCGATTGGAGTCGGCATTGAAGCTGAATATGCTACGCGAAGCAAAATCATTTCTAAAGCTTCTACTGGTGATGGAGCCAGATTTAGTTCACTCACACCTTTTATAAGCATTTGCCAAATTTTTGACAATACTGGTAAAGAACACTTTGTACTCAAAGTAGAAAATGTTTGTCTTTCCACTTCTCCCAAAGTCGCCGATGAAAGCATATTTGGAACTATTTTAATTTTAGCTATATCATGAGTTATACCTATTAGATCCTGCAAAATAACCATTGGAGTTGCACCATTCGTATATTGATCAGAAATAGCTTTTAAGACACTTTCCATATCACCTGAAATTAGCTTTTCAAATAAATCCAATGTTTGACTTCTGTCAGCCAATCCTAACATTGTTGTAACTATATTGGCATTGACCTGTCCATTACCTAGAACAATAGCTTGATCCAGTAACGATAATCCATCACGAGCAGAGCCATCAGCTGCTTTAGCAATATTTTTCAATGCATCTTCATCAAAATCCACTTGCTCACTTTTTAGAATTTTTGTGAATAATTTAATCAAAGTTTCAACAGACAACCTTTGCAAATCAAACCGTTGGCATCTTGAAAGAATCGTTGACGGGACTTTTCTAATTTCTGTTGTTGCAAATATAAATTTAACATGTGCAGGAGGTTCTTCTAATGTTTTAAGCAACGCATTAAAAGCACTCTTTGAAAGCATGTGCACTTCGTCTATAATATAGATTTTATATCTCGCATTTGTTGGAGCATAACGCACACTATCCAACAATTCCCTAATATCATCAACACTCGTGTGTGATGCAGCATCCAATTCCATCACATCTATATGACGTCCGGCAGCAATAGCTTTACAATTATCACATTCTCCGCACGGGTGGATTGTTGGCCCACCTTTTCCATCTATTCCCGTACAATTTAACGCACGAGCAATTAAGCGAGCCGTTGTCGTTTTTCCGACTCCACGAATTCCCGTCAGTATGTATGCATGATGTAGGCGATTATTTTGAATTGCATTAGTTAATGTTTGAACAAGAGCATCCTGTCCAAGCAAATCTTCAAAATTTTGTGGACGATATTTACGGGCCAATACCACATACTGATTTTCGTTTTCTTCTACCATACTCATCAACTTCAAGGAGAAGGGAAACAGACCTTACTCTAACTGCTACGGCTGCTTTCTTCCGAACCTGACCGAGTTTACAGCAAACTAACCCTGTTCCCTTCATAAATTAACCTGCCTTTATTTAGGACTATTTACCACTAATTTGCAAGTTAAAAAACATCTATTCACATTAATTATTATACAACCAACTTAGTACTTCCGAGCTGTTTTTACCATAAAACTTTGGTAATTTTTCATACGGAATATAGCGAACATCCACGTCATTAGTTGTAACATCTATTTTCTTATTATCTGCCTTTTCAACGACTTTTGGCCCCTCCGTTGTTATTTCAAGCATATCTAGACTATGGACGCTGGATCCTGTTGGTAAGATCTTAAAGAATCCATTTACTCCTATAAATCCATTTTTACCGAGAATACCATTTTCAACATCATCCTTATTCTTCCCTGACAAGACGGAAGCCAGAAGAACACTATCATACGCGAATGCATATATCGGTTGAGGTTGTGCACCAAAAGTATCTTTGTACTTATCTGTAAAATAATTACTATACCCCTTTGTTATCATTGGATAGACTCCATGATACAAAAGTGTTTCCTTGCTCAGATTTGTTGTATCCCAGGCAGATGTCCCCATAAACAAAACATTCGGATACATAATATCATTATAAGCAAACATCGAAACCATAGATTTCAACCGATTACCATTGTCAGCAATTAGCAACACGTCAAAATCGGCCTGAGCAGATAGCTCCCGAACAATAGATGTAAAATCTACCGTACTTTGTTTGTAAAAGCCAACTTTCACCAAAGATATATTTTTATTTTGCGTTGACATTAAGGTAGACTTTAAAATATTCAGCCCACTTGCGTTATCAGGAACCAAAAGAGCTAAGCGCGTTTTATTCTTTTCATTAGCGTAGGATACAGCACGGTCAATTTGCTCTCCTGTTTGCAAACCTATACTGTATATACCCTTTTGTAAAACTTGCGGAGAAGTTGTAAATGAGACCATAGGAACACCTGCAGCAAGGGCCACTTCAGAAGCTCCTTGCACTTCTTCGCTCATCAAAGGCCCCAACAACAGAGATGCTCCCTCAGAGAGAGCTCTTTGTGCTGCACTTTTAGCACCAGCTAAAGTTGATTGTGTATCATAAAATTTGAGCAACATTTTTGTGTTATTTAAGTCATCCAGAGCCATAAACATAGCATTCTGCATTCCTTGTCCGATTTCAGAAGCCTTACCACTTAGTGGTAGCAAAACCCCCACATTCAACATATCACTGCTATTTTCTTCCACTATTGTTCTATTAACTACATCATAATCCACAATATCATAATGACTATCAGATATTTCTATACGGTTATCTGTTAGACGACCATTACAGCCCCACAGGCCTAAAGCAATAAAAAATAAAGCGACTCTTTTTAACACTTGCATTTATTCCTAAAATATTAAACAATTACGACATCTGGTAAAGTAAACCAAAAAACATTTTTTGTAAAGAGTTATAACATGCTGAAAGCCGGTTTATACATTGTTGCTACCCCTATAGGAAATCTCGGAGATTTATCTCCAAGAGGAAAAGAAGTTTTGGAAGAAGCTGATATTATTGCCGCCGAAGATACAAGAGTATCTAAAAAACTATTTGGACTGTTAGGAATTACAACAAATAAATTATTCATTCCTTATGAGGATCATTCTGAACAACAAAAATTTCAAAACATTATTGATTTTATTTTAGAAGGAAAATCCATCGCACTGATTAGTGATGCAGGTTCTCCTCTTATTTCCGACCCGGGATATAAGTTAGTACGAGAATGCCGAAAACAAGGAATTTTTGTTACAACAATTCCTGGAGCCTGTGCAGTTATATCAGCGTTACAACTGTCCGGATTACCCACGAATCGTTTTATGTTTGCAGGTTTCATCCCCAATAAAGACAAAGCTCGCATAGATTTTTTGATAGAGCTGAAAAATATTAATACAACTTTAGTTTTGTACGAAACTGCCCTAAGGTTAGAAAAGACACTCTTTGCTATCAATGAAGTTATGCCGGAAAGAGAGATTGCTGTTGTCCGCGAAATTACAAAAATTTATGAAGAAACACTTTGGGGAACAATCCAGAATGTT
The DNA here is from genome assembly GCA_964410935.1 of uncultured Acetobacter sp. Classification (GTDB taxonomy): domain Bacteria; phylum Pseudomonadota; class Alphaproteobacteria; order RF32; family CAG-239; genus CAG-267. Next base: position 7,980 of record CAYPIZ010000026.1, read on the forward strand.
ATCGCACAAGTAAAGAATAAATCAATTAAAGGGGAGATTGTTTTACTTATAGCTCCATCACAAAAACAGGAAACAGCATTATCCGAAGATGAATTAGAAAAGCTGTTAAAAATGACACTCCCAAAACTTTCACTAAAAGAGACCGTGAAAACTATTGCTGAAACTTATAATTTGAAGAAAAACTATGTCTATGAAAAAGCCCTTAAAATCAAAAATAGCAGCCTATAATTCTGGAAAAATTGCCGAATTGCTGTGTAGACTCTTTATGAGGCTACATGGCTATCGAATTTTGGTAAAGAATTATCATTGTGGAACCGGACGAAAAACCGCTTTTGGAGAGTTAGACTTTGTTGCACTCAAGGGAAGAGAAATTGTTTTTTGTGAAGTAAAGAAACGTCAGAACAGTGAAGATTTTTTAAAAGCCTTATCATATAATCAACAGCAACGTATTATAAGGGGTGGCATTTATTTTATAGACCATCATAAAAAATACCAATTGTACTCCAGACGCTATGATGTATTTTTTGTAAAATTTCCATTTCATATTGAATGGATAAAGAATGCTCTTACCGGTTAATTAATACATAACTTTATTGAGATATAGGCCACAGGCTGGTGCTGTTGCACCTGCATATGCTCTGTTTTTTGCTTCCAGTATAACTTTTACATCTTCCGGAAGAAATTTTCCATCGCCCACAGATTTGAGTGTCCCCACCATGTTACGCACCTGATGATAAAGAAAAGAGCGTGCTTCCACAACAAAATCTATTTCATCGCCAGATGTAATAATTTCTAATTTGTCTAGTGTTTTCATCGGAGAAAGAGCTTGACATCCGGCACCTCTAAAAGAAGAAAAATCATGATATCCCAAAAGATATTTCGCTCCTTCACGCATTTTTTCTACATCCAAAGGATACCCGACTGTCCATACTCTGTCTTTAAGCAATACTGTTGGAGCTCGGCGGTTGAGAATCCGATAAATATACCCTCTTCCCGTGGCTGAAAAGCGTGCATGAAACGAATCGGGGGCTTCTTCTATGTTTATTACCACCACTGGCGCTTCTAAAATACGCAAGCGCGCGTTAAATGCTTCTCGCAAGTGAAACAAATCTAAAGAAGTTTGTAGATCAAAGTGGGCAACTTGTCCCAAAGCATGCACTCCAGCGTCGGTACGTCCTGCTCCAAAAACTTCTATTTTTTGGTGAGAAAAACCCTCTATAGCCTGTTCCAGATAATACTGAACACTCACCCCTTCATTTTGCTTTTGCCAACCAAGGAGGTGAGTGCCATCATATTCTATTGTGATTTTATAGCGCATTCCTATGCTGCTACTCTCATCATAGCAGAATTTTGAATTGTACGTTCAAAACCAAGAGCATCCTGAATTTGCCAAATTACCCGTAATGCATTTAATGCATTTTCCCCAGTAATACGAGGTGTTGCCTCGCCTTTCACGCAGCCAATGAAGTGTGAAAGTTCTGCTTGTAAAGGCTGATTCGTTGGAATGAACAATTGTTCTACACTGCCTTTTAACCCATAATTCATCCATTCTGGAATTTCTTCCTGATTAACATAAGGCATACGACCTTGAGAATGAACATTGATACTTTGGTTGATAAAATCCATATCAATATAATTTGTATCGGTCGTTACCGTCAAAGTACGCACACGGGCCTGTGTAATACGACTTGCTGTGATATTAGCCGTAGCACCATTTTCAAATTCCAGCAACGCAGTAATATAATTCTTACCACTTTCATTATCTTTAGTTTTGACAGCAGACGCCTGCACTCTTGTTACAGGAGATTTTACTAAAGATTGAATAACTTCCACATCATGAATCATTAAATCCATAGCCACATCAACATCTGTAATACGTCCACTAGCCGCAGACATACGTTGTGCTGTTAATGAGCGAATCTTACTGGTGTCAGATAAAATCTTTGCCATCTGTTCAACAGCAGGATTAAACCGTTCAATATGTCCCACGAGCAAAGTTACATTATTCTTTTTAGCTGCAGAAATCAAACACTGACATTCTTCTTCAGTTGTAGCAAGTGGCTTTTCTATCATACAGTGGATACCTTTATTCAAAAAGAATTCACCAACTTCACAGTGTGCCACCGAAGTGGTTAC
>CAYPIZ010000027.1:0-2501 GCA_964410935.1 uncultured Acetobacter sp.
CTCAAATTTTCCCCTTTAAGGATATTTTTTTCATCTCCGATTTGAAACGTGCCAACTCCTTCCCATACAAGCTCACACCGGTTGCCGCTTTAATCTTCAACGGATCAACTTTTGTACCGTTTTTCACAATCTCAAAATGCAGGTGCGGACCGGTTGAACGCCCTGTGGAGCCGACATACCCAATCACTTGCCCTTGTTTTACCCGTACACCGGGACGAATCCCCCGGGCAAAGGCACTCATGTGCGCATAACCGGTAGAATATTCGGAATTGTGGCGAATAACGACATACTTGCCGTAGCCGTTCACCCATTGCGAACGCTGAATTGTCCCGTCAGCACTGGCATAAATACGCGTTCCTTGCGGTGCGGCATAGTCCACCCCGCTATGGAAAATACGCCGGTTCAAAATCGGATGACGCCGCCACCCGAAACGGGAAGAAATACGGGCGGCACGAAATTCCATCGGCTTCCGATCCAAAGTACGCTTCAAAACTTCCCCTTTGGCATTGTAATAGTCAATCCCACCGGCAGAATCTTTGTAACGATACAGCTGAATTTTCTCTTTACTCAAATTCAGCTCTGCATAAAGGACATCCCCGTTTTTAACCACTTTACCGTTTGGTGCGACTTTGCGATCATAAATCACCTTAAACGTGTTACCGGGCTTGATATCCGAACGGAAGTTCACCGTATAGGCAAAAATATTGATAAAGTTACCGATAATCGCTTGCGGCACACCGGCATTTTGCATTGCCCCCACCAGGGAAGAATTGATCCGCCCGCTAACGGTTTTATTTTCTGCCGTGAGGGCCTGCTGCTCCTTTTCTGCCACATACTTTTCATCTTCATTGCGCACCACCGTGTATTTGATATCGGCAGACGGCTCCAGCGTGATTTTATCCACACTCAGCAATTCCCCAAACGGCATATCCACCGTTTTTACAATTTGAATTTTCTGCCCGGCTTTTAAAGTGCGCACGTCAAAACCGGCTTTTTTGAGGCTGTCCACGGCTTGATTGGCCTCTTTATATTCCATCCCCAGACGCTGCAAAATACCGATAAGATTTTCGCCTTTTTCCACGGTGAGAGTTTCTTCTTTAACTTCAGGCTGCGTTTCTTCCCCGTCAACGGTCCAGCTGTCCCGTGCGGTATCGGTATCATCTTCGCTATCGGCTTCATAAACTTCCGGGACGGAACGATTGGCGGCGAGCAGATTTTCTTCATTCTCCCGACGTCCCTCTTCTGCCAGACGCTCCTCAGCCACAACTTCTTCCGGCGTATCCTGATTTTTCACAATCACCAACACCAACGCAAACGTTACCACAGCGCTGTACAGGAAAAGCATAATGCTTTGCCCGTTGATTTTTTTCCTACCGTTACCGAAAACGTTTACAGAAGACATACATTCCCCCAGTTTTTAACCTAGGAGGAAAATAAAACATCTGCCCGCAATGTGGAAGTTATTTTTCCCGTTTATACACACTAAATAAGCTTTATTTGTTTGGAAATTAAGCAATGATTAAGCTTATGGTTTTATAGTATTTTTTAGAAAAGGTGAATTAAAAGAGGAACTTTTGCATGCCGACGGAAAAGAAATCGGAAATAAATTACGCATTTAAAATGCTTTATGTGCTGGCCATTTTTATGATTGTGGACGGGCATATCGGGAGCATGGATTACCTGAATTTGAACGGCTTACTCCCGTATCAGAATTATCACGTTGCGTTGTTTGCTTTTGCTTCCGGCTATTTTCTGCACTTAAACTACGGGGCAAAAGCGTTTGTGTGGAGAAAATTCAGCCACCTGATTATTCCGCTTTATCTCTGGAATGTTTTTTACGGCGTGCTTTGTTTTTATCTCAATCGGTATCAAGGGTTTGCCATCGGGGGAGAGCTCAACGCCTATAACCTGCTGATTGCCCCGCTTACGGACGGACATCAGTATATTTATAACATGGGGAGTTGGTTTTTGGTACCGCTGTTCGGGGTGGAACTTATCGGCTATTTTCTCTTAAAACCGTTTGCCGAGCAACGCTATTTAAACACCGCTGCCGTTGTATTTTTTGTTTTAGCGCTTGCCTTGGGGATGCTCGGGCTTGAGGCATCCGTTACCCGTTACGGCGAACGCAATTTTTACCTGATGCTCTATCGCGTTCTCTTCTTCCTCCCCTGTTTTGCCTTGGGCTTTCTTTATAAGAGAATATTGGAAAAATATGACAGAATCCCCACCGCGCTTTACCTCTTTTTGCTCTTAACCGGCATGGCAGTTATTTTTGCCACCCACCCACATCTGGGCATCAATCCGGCGTGGTTAGATTTTTCCGACGTACCGGCTATAATTATATATCTGGTTGTTTTTATGCCCATTTTATTTTGGACTAAGATTTCTCATATATTAGAAACGGTCATAAAAAACAGCCCGACTTTGCGCTACATTGCCGACCATACGTTTGACATTATGATGCATCAATTCCTCGGTTTGATGCTTGCCAAGAAACTTTT
>CAYPIZ010000027.1:2601-5104 GCA_964410935.1 uncultured Acetobacter sp.
GTTCAACCGTTTGTCCCCTTAACTTCTTTTCTCCTCCTTGAGTTAAGGGGACATTCTTTTGAAGAGCTTAAAACGTATATCTCAAACCGGCAGTCACTTCCATCAGATTATTGAGGTTGCTCATCCCGATATAGCTGTATCTCCCCATAACCCGAAACGAGATATTTTCGGTGAAATCATAGGAAAAACCGACACCGGCACGATAGCCCACACGCTGTTTATCGGTCTTATCGCCGTCTAATTTGTAGGTAACATTATAATCTGCCAAGCCCAAAGAGGCCAAAGCATTAAAGCCGGAACACAAAATCGGCGCTCTGCCGTACACATCTAAACCCCAAGCATAGAAATCACTTTTCAAGGTCATATCGTCAGGGTGGCTCTTACGCTCTCCGGATTGTTGGAAAAACGCCTCCACACTGGTGTAACGGGCAATATCCGTACCAACGTTGACTGACCAGGAATCATAATTTTTCTTGGCTTCTTTGGCATCTCCGCCCAATTTAGCATGCGAATAAATGTAATCCGCCCCGACATAAGGCCGGAAAAAATCATTCCCCATACTCCAGTCCATTGCGTTGGCATTAAGCGCAATTACCGACACCGCCGCCGTCAATAAACAAATTTTCTTCATCTTATAAACTCCATTTAAACTGAAAATTATTTAAGTTTCGTCGCTGATATAACCGCTGTTTTTCCCTTTTAAAGCTCTTGATGTTCTTTTTTTACGTTTTTTTTACGCTCCGCCGCTATTCTGGTAGGCAGATAAGATATTTTAGGAGTTTTTTTGAATGACTTTTATGCCGCCTTCCGGAGATTGCCCTTTATGTGAGAGATTATGCGCTTTCAGAACCGCCAATCGGCAAAAATTCCCGACTTATTACAACGGGCCGGTAGAACCGTTCGGCTCTTTGGAGGCGGAAGTTCTGGTGGTCGGCCTTGCCCCCGGGTTACATGGCGCAAACCAAACCGGCCGCCCGTTCACCAATGACTATGCCGGCGATATCCTTTATCCGATTTTAAAAGAATACGGCTTTGCCTCGGGCAATTATCAAAAACGGCGTGATGACGGGTTTACCTTAAACCGCGTACGGATCACCAATGCCGTCCGTTGCGTTCCGCCGGAGAACAAGCCCACCACGGCAGAAGAAAAAACGTGTCGTCCGTTTCTGGCTCAAGAAATTGCCGCCATGCCGAACTTAAAAATTATCCTCTGCTTAGGGACAATTTCGCATAAAAACGTTTTGCAGGCTTTGGGCTTAAAACAATCATTTGCCAAATTCAGCCACGGGGCAGTACACACTATCCCCAACCGCAATCTTTTTATTCTGGACAGCTATCACACCTCCCGTTATAACATCAACACCGGCGTACTAACCTATGCGATGTTTCAGGACATCATCAAAAAAGTTAAGGACCTTTTATAATGAAAACAATGCGGTATATCGGCAACCTCATCTTATTGCTTGCGCTGGGATTAAGCACGGCGCTGACTTCCGTCTTGCTGTATGTGCGTTATCTCTGGCCGGATTTTTCTTTTGAGCAGTTCTTAAACACGGTACGGGAGCTCTCTCCGGATGTCATCTCTGCCAACACTCTCCCCCAAGATTATATCGGGGCGGCGTTGTTTTTTATCATTGTTTTTCCGCTGTGCTATTTATACCTTACCCCGAAATTTCAAGCCCTGATGATTCCGGTGAATTTGCTGATATCGGGGGTACTGGTTGAGTTTCCCGAATACGTTTATTATCAAAACACCTCCTCGGACTTGATGGAAAAGCACTATATCATCCCGAATGAAAAAGAGATTGTTTTCCCCGAGAAAAAGCGGAACCTCATTTTGATTTATCTGGAAAGCTTTGAACAAAATTTCGCCAAAGCAGAGCATTACGGTGCAAACCTCATCCCTAATCTGGAAAAATTGCAGCAAAGCGGGGAATATTCCCTCAATCACACCTCTCTCCGTGGGACGGATTATTCCATTGCCGCTCTGGTTTCCTCACTGTGCGGTCTACCGCTTCGGCTCCTACCGAACAGAGATATCTATGCCAATAAATTTTTCCTTCCGCAAGCGGTATGCGTTCCGGAAATTTTGGAACATCAAGGCTACCAGACCGAGTTACTGAAAGCGGCCGACATCACTTTCACCCGTGCCGATATTTTTGCCAAAGCCCATGGCTTTCAACAAGCCTTAGGTGTGGATGAAATTTTAGCGGAATATCCGCCTGAGGCTCACGAAAAGATGATGGGGACTTTCGGCGGGATCAATGATGAAACTTTGCTGGAACAGGCGAAAAAAGTTTTAGCCGCCTTTTCCCCGGAAAAACCGTTTATGCTGACGCTGTTTAGCTTGGACACGCATTCTCCGGCCTCTTACCATAACCCGAAGTGCCCGATTGTGTTTAATGACATTCAAGATGTATTCAGCTGCACGGATAAAACCGTTTATGACTTTGTTAAGTGGTTTAAAGCCTCTCCCTACTATGAAAACACCACGCTGATTATC
>CAYPIZ010000027.1:5204-9766 GCA_964410935.1 uncultured Acetobacter sp.
TATACCGATTCGTATGAAGAATTTTTGGATGAGTATTATCTGGATCGTCTGAACTTCCTGATAAGCCCTACTTCGGATCAAGATCTCACCGTCACCCTCAGCTTTAAGGCCATTATGGGTTTTAACACCGAGATTACCATCTATGCCAACCATGAACTTGTCCACACGTTCACGCAAAAGACGACTGACACATCCGCAAAGACCGTTACTTTCACCGTCCCGAACAGGCTGTTGACGGATAACAAATTGCAACTTTCGTTCAGAAATAACGCCGGTATTGAAAGCGCCATGCAGATGGGAATTGCCCCGCAACATCTGATAATAAAATAAGAAACTTGACGTTTTTTAAAGTAACGTTAACTTCTCCCCGTATAAAAGAGAAAACGGAGTAAAAGTGATGAAAAAACGGTTTTTATACATCTTTACCGCAATTTTATTGACGGCAACCGAGGCTCTGGGCTTAAGCTTTAGCCGTAAGACGGATTTGGTTCAATTAACCGTCACACCGGAGTATAAATCCCTTTCTGCACAAACACCGGAGTTTTCTTTTATCATCAAAGCCACCATTAAAAACGGCTGGCATCTGTATTGGGATAATCCCGGGGATAGCGGAGACCCGACCACGCTTGTGTTTGCCGATTCGCCGGACTACACTCAGGTAGCACAGTTTCATTCTGCCCCCAAGAAATCCGTTTTTGAAGAAATCATCACCTCTTATGTGTACACCGATGACCTTTATTTCAAAACCGATTTTGCCTTAAAAGACCTCCCCAAAGACGGGAAAATTCCGTTTAAGTTGATGTTTGCTTACACCGCTTGTAAAGAGAACTGCCTGCCCGAAACCATTGCCCTCAATCTGGCACTGCCGATCAAAGCCGTTGCCGAGAAAAACCCGACCTATCTGCCCGTTGCCATTACGGCGGAAAATACGTTTCCGATGCCGCTTTCTGCCCGTATGCTCTTGCAAAACGACCTGTTGGAATTAAAATTGGATGAGCAGATTTTAGCCGATTGTGCCGAGGCCGAATTTGTGAGCGAACATCCCAAGAAAAGTGTTTTGTCTGACCTGCCGAAAACCGAAATAACCGATAAAAACACCTTGCGTGTTGCCTTTCAAAATCACGACATTCCGCCGGATTTTAACGGTGTGCTCCTCTGCCCGGGGCATGCTTATTACGTCACACCGGAAAATGACCTCGCCCCCCTCCCTACCGCACCGGAACCGACAAATACGTTGTGGTATTACCTCCTGACGGCCTTTATTGCCGGATTGATCTTAAACCTGATGCCTTGCGTTCTGCCGGTACTGAGCTTGAAAGCCCTCTATCTGGCCGCACATAAAGAAAAAGCCTCGATCCTCTCCGGATTAAGCTATTTAAGCGGGGTGCTCTGCTCTTTTGTGGTTTTGGCAGCACTCATCTTCTGCTTTAAGTTGGAGGGGGAAGAACTCGGCTGGGGCTTTCAGTTGCAATCCCCTTATTTCAACCTCTTTTTACTGGCGCTGTTTGTACTGATTTTCCTAAACCTTATCGACAAGCTCCCTTTACCGGACAGTTGGGCGGATAAATTAAGCCGTCTGTCCGAAAAGACCAGCTTTTTAACCGGATTTTTTGCCGTCATCATTGCTTGCCCTTGCACCGGGCCGTTCATGGGGGCGGCGCTGGGCTATGCCTTGTGGCAACCGACACCGGTTTACTTCGGCATTTTCACCGCCCTTGCCGTCGGCTATGCCCTGCCTTATACCTTGATTGAGGCATTTCCGCACTTTTTCTTGCGTTTCATCCCCAAGCCGGGGCATTGGATGCTCACCTTGAAGCGGATTTTGGCCCTACCGATTGCCCTCACCTGTTTATGGTTAGGCTGGGTGATTGCCCACCAATTCGCCTTTAACACCGCCACCTCTACCGAATGGGAACCGTATAGCGAAGAGGCAGTTCTTCAAGCCCGGCAGGAAGGAACACCGGTCTTTATTGATTTCACCGCAAAGTGGTGTTTGGTCTGCCTTTTAAACGACAAATCAACCCTTTCCACAAAAGAATTTAAGCGTCTGGTGAAAGAGCGGAAAATCCGCCTGTTCAAAGCAGATTGGACCAATAAAGACGAAACCGTCTCCAAAGCCTTAAAACGCTATAACCGCAACAGCATTCCGCTTTACGTTTACTATGCTCCCCACAGCGACGCCCCGCAAATTCTACCGCAAATTTTAACTGCGGATATTGTCAACACCACCCTAACACGCCCGTAAAAACGGTATTCTGCCATACTACGCCCCAACGGATTCGTTTTTTTAGCTTGACAATCGGGAAAAAGCGTCCTTATAATGAGCTTTGAATTATTTTGTAAAACTATGTAGAGAAGTAATATGGTTAAGTTAAGTGATAATAATGCCTATAAAAGAGGGCAAGAACTTTTGGATTCCGGAATGTGCAAAGAGGCAATTGCTCAGTTTGATGAGTTTTTGGCCCAACAGCCCGATTCTTGGAAGGCAATAAATTCTAAAGGGTTTGCTTTTCAAAAGATGAGCAAATACACCGAAGCGGTTGAATGCTTTGATAAAGCTTTGGCAATCAATCCGAAATCGGTTGAAGTTTTGAACAACAAAGGCGTAACGCTGAGTATGCGTGGGCGCTATAAAGAAGCTATTGAGTGCTTTGAACAGGCATTTGCCAATGATCCGACTTCTCTGGAAGCCTTAAACGGCAAAGCGATTGCTTTGCAACACATGTTTTTATTCAAAGAGGCTTTAGACGTTTTACAACAAGCCTATCAGGTTGATCCGAAGCATCCGCAGACATTGTTGAGTATTGCCGTAACGTTGCAAAAACTCAAACAGTATGAGCGGGCTATCGGCTATTTCAAAAAAGTGCTGTCGCTGGATAAAGGAAACGTGAAAGCGTGGAACGGTATCGGCGTAACCTATCAGTTGATGGGCGATAACGACTCGGCTTTGAAGTGCTTCACCAAGATCTTGAATATTGACAGTACGGAAATCCAAGCCTGGATCAGTATCGGGTTTGTATATCAAAAGATGTTTAAGTTCAAAGATGCTTTGAAGTGCTACAACAAGGCGAAAAATCTGGTGGACGGTCGTTATCATCACAAGCTTTACGACGGCTTGGCTTCTTGTTTGACCAAACTTTCCGAGTTTGACCAGGCTATAGAAATTTACAAACACATCTTCCAACGTGAAGAGGGCAAAAAGAAATGGGATGCTCAACGTTCCATCAAGTTTGTAAACAAGCTGAAACGCAAAAAAGCTATCGGTATGTTGCCGGATGTTATCCCGGCTGATGCCGCTGCTGACGGTGATGCAGACGCAGAATAGCCTTTGTGGGTATTCATAAAAAAGGGTGTACAAAATTCTTTCTTTGTGTATAGTTAGCCTGTGTAATACGGGAAAGGTCAGCTATGGACGATAAAACACAAAAAACACCGGGAGGAATGCTCCCGCAGATCTTTTTTTTCTTACAAATCGCCTTGGGTATTTGTGTGGCCTTTTGGGTGCTGTTCTATCACCAACCCAAAACCGGCGATGATGTGGAACATTTACACTCTACATGGTTGGTTTTTCAAGGCAAAGTTCCTTATGTGGATTTCTTCCAGCATCACAACCCGCTGTTGTGGTATCTTTTTGCCCCGCTTGTCGGCTTTTTTGCCTACGACATCACGGTGTTTGACGTTGTGCGCATCATCTCCACATTGGTAATGTTTGCGTCCCTGTTCACGGCAGGGCTTGCGGTTTCCCGTTTTGTCGTCAAAGAGAAAGCCGCCTTGGTGCTGACCGTTGCTGCGGTGTTCCCCTCTTACATTGTCTTTTCCGGACAGGATTTCCGCCCGGACAACTACATGGTGTTCTGCCTGCTGTTAGCGGTCTACTTTCTGCTTTCTTATTTGGAAACACCGCGCACAAGAGCCCTGGTGCTCTCATTCTTCTGGGCAGCGACATCCTTTTTCTTTATGCAGAAAAGTATCTTTATGCTGGGGTTCTTCGGCTTGGTTGTCCTGTTTGAACTGTATCAAAAAAAGATCAGCGTAGCGGATTTTATGACGGCCTGTCTTGTCCCGCTGCTTATGGTGCTGTTTTTTGTGGGCTGGCTTGTCAAAAACGATATGGTGGAACGTTACTGGCAGGCAAACTACATTTTCAATCTCTACATTCCGGATGTTTACAACGGCTTAGTAGAACCCACAAAACCGGAATTTTATGTTTTAACGGCGCTGGCCCTTTTGGGTTTCGGGTACTTTTTGAAATTCGGCAATAAAGCCGCACGTATTCTTTGCCTCTTTTGGGCAGCAGAAGCCATCCAGCGCTTTTTCTATTTTTCTCTGGATCGGCATTATTACTACTTATTGGATATCCTAAACGGGATGATGGTGGGGGCTTTTGCGGCAGAGCTTATCCGTAGAAAAGCGTGGACGGTGTGGCTCTTTGTCGGGCTTTCTGCCGCAGCAATGATTCCGTTTGCCGGTTATTGCACAAAAAATATCCTCCCACCGCATTACCACCGCTATGTCACCCCGAAATATGTGGTGGAAAATACCAATCGTTGCGATTCGGTTTT
>CAYPIZ010000028.1:0-4522 GCA_964410935.1 uncultured Acetobacter sp.
GAGGCGAGGATGAGTTGCGTGTAGCCGATGAACTCTGCGCCTTCTTCAAAAAGTTGCTTGATCTCTGCCATTTTATAAGTGCCTAAAACGTGGATCACAAACGGACGGTGGCCGATACATTGGGCAATCGGGACCAGCATCACCATGACCGAGCACATCATATAAAATGCCGGTGACTCCAAAAAGCGAAACAGCGGTTGGAGGACGGTTTTGCCTTTTCTGACCATCAGGGTGAGGGCGATTATCGGGAAGATGAAGCCGATGCGCCAACTGATGACCGGCAAGTGCTTATCAAAATAGTAATCCATTTCCCGACAGCTCGCTAAAAGGCAACAGGACGCCAGACTGAGCAGCACGAGGCGATATTTCGGGGACTTCCAGGCTTCCAGCCCGAACAGAAAAGCGGTGAACAGGAGCATGCCGAATTGCATATTCTCCACCACGCTATCTTCTTCAAACGTATCCGCACCGTAAGTCTTGGCCAGAAAGTGCAAGAAGAAAATTGCCGCGCAGAGAATCCCAAAGTACAGCACCTGACGGGCGGTTTTATAGATAATCGTCAATTCACTTGGCTTTAAAGTCATATCGTCCTCATGAGAAAACAGTCACAAACATGGGCGGTATCTTATGCTCAATATCGCAGAAATAAAGCATTTTTTTGTGTGGGTGTGTATAAGCCTAGAGCATGGACGTGCCGATACTAAACGGCGGGAGCGCATAGTAACGGGCAATGGTGGCGGCAATGTCTGCATAAGTTTTGCGACGGCCGAGCTCTTTATTTTGCAGGCGTTTCCCGAACATCAAGACCGGAACGCACTCACGGGTGTGGTCGGTACCTTTGTAAGTCGGGTCGCATCCATGATCCGCGGTGATGAAAACGATGTCGTCCTCAGCCAACAGCGGGAGCAAATCCGGCAGGCGGGAATCAAAATACATCAGCCCCTCGGCATAGCCTTTGACATCACGACGATGTCCCCAGCTCATATCAAAATCGACAAAGTTGGTGAACACGATGCCTTCGGTTTTTAAGCAGCGAACGGCCTTTAAGGTGGTGTCCCAGAGTTCTTCCAAGCCGGACGCTTTTAAGGCATGGCTGACACCGGAACCGGCGTAAATGTCGTTGATTTTACCGATAGCAATCACCGGATGACCGGCAACTCTGGCCTTGTCCAGAACGGTCGGCAAAAATGGAGAAACGGCGAAGTCATGGCGATTTTTGGTGCGGGTGAAAGAACCGCTCTTTTCCCCGACGAACGGACGCGCAATCACACGGGCGATATTGTAGGGGCGGACTTCTTCAAAGGCGACTTCGCATAATTTGTACAGGCGCTCCAGACCAAAATGTTCCTCATGGGCGGCAATCTGAATGTTGCTGTCTGCCGAGGTGTAGAAAATCGGTTTGAGGGTTTTGATGTGCTCTTCCCCGAGGTCTTGAATGATCACCGTACCGGAAGCGGCATAGTTGCCCAAGATTCCGTCTATGCCGGCCTTCTTGCAGATAGAATCAATCAGAGAGGCAGGAAAAGAAGGGTAAGCAGGCGGAAAGTGTCCGAAATCTTTGGTGACAGGGAGACCGGCCATTTCCCAATGTCCGGAAATGGTGTCTTTGCCGGCGGAAATTTCTTCCATACAACCGTATTGTGAGGGGATATTCAAAGTAGGAGCAGCGGCTTTTAACGGTGCCGTGATACCGGAAGCCAGAAAACCGGCTTTTTGCAGACCAAGGGCAGTGAGGTTAGGTAGGGACAGATCTTTATAATTTTCAGCAATATGCAGGAAGGTGTTTGCGCCTTCGTCGTCGTATGCTTTGGCGTCTTTTGCACCGCCGATCCCAAAAGAATCCATCATTAAAATTATTACTTTGCCCATGGCAGCCTCTCTTTCATAAAAATTTAAAATTTTGTTCGCCGAGATTATAAGAAATGTTTTTTTTAAAGCAAGCAACTTTTTAATAAAACAGAAAATTTTTTTTGATAACCAAATATTAAGACTTTTGTTTTATGGTGCGAGCCATGTTGAAAATCTGGAGTTTCAGAACCGATGAGTACATTTAACGACGTTGTGGAAAAATTTAGAAAATCCGGCTTGCTGCTGGTGCTGATTATCTTTTCTTTTTATTTTACGCTGAATGCCATTAAAGGGGATAGAGGCATATTTAAGTATATGTATCTGAAAGGAAAAGTTGAACAGGCGACCATCATGCGGGATCGCTACGCCGCACAGAAAAAAGATCTGGAACACAAGGTGGCGATGCTCTCCGAATCCTCGTTGGATTTGGATTATCTGGAAGAACGGGCCCGAATCGTTTTGAATATGGTGGCCGATGACGAGTATGTGATCCTCGATAAAGATATTGATAACCGCTAAAAATCCGTTGTAATTTTAAAATTATTTGTTATAAACAGGGCAGGGAGTTGCTTTTGTGCTTGGTCACAAAAGACAATTATTTGTTTAATAACGGTGTTTGTATTGAAATATAAAGGGAAACAAAAACGGCTGAAGCCAATTAAATACCAACCGACGGAAGAGAGAAAATTCTTTTCCGATAAAGAGTTTATTATCCGCTCTAACGGGAAGATGAAGGTATTTAAAATTTCTTCCAAACTGCAAGGGCTGGTGGTTTTGCTGGCGCTGGGTGTGGGTTTGTGGAGTGCCTATTCATACAGAATGTACACCGTGTCGGATAAAATTATCTCGTATCAGGAAAAGAAGCTGGATGAAACGCGGAATGCTTATGTCGATTTGATGAGCGATTTTGTCAGCGTGCATAAAAATATCTCCTCGGTGATGGAGGGGCTGGGCCAGCCGGAAAAAGATACGGGCGATGATATTGACGAATACCTCAAAAAAGCCGAGGTGATTGAAGAACGTATCCGCCAGATTACCGCGACCGAAGATTGGATTGACGAAAAAGAAATGGGCGACCAAAGCGCGCTGAAAGAGGCGGCGATTGATCGGGATGTGGCGATTAAAACCAATGAGGCGTTGTCCCAAAAAGTGCAGCATCTGGAAGAGGTGATTGCCTCTTTGCAGGAATTTGAGCTGGATATTCTGAAAAAGGTGGAGGGAATCTCCAATAAAGATATTGAGAAAATTAAAACCTCGCTCAACTCTATCAATGCCGAGCTGAAAAAACGGGGGAAATATTTTAACCCGCTGGCTAACTCCAAAAAAGACAGCAAAGGCGGGGTGTTTGTGCCGGAAAAACTCTCCAATGTGGATAATCCGCTGCTGATTGCTCAGGCAAAAAAGACGTTTGCCGCAGTGGATGACAGTCGCTACTACAAAGAGGCGCTGAAAAGAGTGCCGATGGGCAAGCCGGTGTGGACATATTGGCTGACATCCCCTTTCGGGACGCGGTCGGACCCGTTTAACTCTAAACGGGCGGCGCACAAAGGGGTGGATTTGGCCTCCAATCGCGGGAATAAAGTGAAAACCATGGCTGCCGGTAAGGTGGTGAAAGCCGGTACGGCAACGGGCTATGGAAAAATGGTGGAAATTGATCACGGAAACGGCTTCCGGACCAGATATGCTCACCTCAATGCCGTGTATGTGAAAGCAGGACAATGGGTGAATGCCGAGCATGCCGTGGGGGAAGTCGGGTCAACGGGGCGTTCAACCGGGCCGCATCTGCACTATGAAGTGCTTTATGCCGGTGTGAATATGGACCCGATGGTGTTTATTAAAGCAAAGTAACTTGGGAGATCTTGGAAAATGAGAAAGTTTAGACGTATTTTGTATTTGAAACTGGCAAGACTGATCCGCGGGGAGAAGAATATCGTGCCGTGTATCATCAGCGCCGGGACGAAAATTACCGGAAATATCATTGACGGGGACGTGATCCATATTGACGGTAAGCTGGAGGGTGATATCGCTTGCAATGATCTGGTGATCGGGGCAACGGGCTCCGTACGGGGAAATGTGCGTGCCAGAAATCTGGAAATCTATGGCGAGCTGAACGGTTCACTCAAAGCGGAGAGCCTGTTTATTGCCCAGACGGCGAAGTTTTTCGGTGATGCCAATTACAAGACGATTGCGATTGAGCCGGGGGCCGTTCTGGTGGGGCAGTGCAACCGTACCGAAGATAAAAAAGCCAATGATAAAGTGATTGACATTGCCGAGGTACAGGCTTAAGCTCCGTTCCATAAAAAATATCTTAAGACAACGAAAGAAAAGGGAGGGCTATCATGCTGAATAATAAGGTAAAGTTTCTTTTGATTGTATGCGGTGTCGGGGTGGCACTGACAGGGGGATATATCGCTTTTTCCGGCAAGACGACGGAAGCCTATTGGGACGGTAAGACGGCATTGAACAGCGTTGCCGCAGACGGCGAGTTGCCGTTGATTAAGGCGGTGGCTGCCAAAGATAAAGTTGCCGTGGCGCAGTTGTTGAAAAAAGGGGCGCTTTTTACCCAGAAGAATAAAAAAGGCGAATCGGCGCTGAGTACGGCGGTGAAGCTCGGGGCAACGGAGATCCTGCCGTTGTTTGCGACGGCTGATGCCAAGGATTTTGCCGATGCCGA
>CAYPIZ010000028.1:4622-5957 GCA_964410935.1 uncultured Acetobacter sp.
GTGATGAAAGCTGCCATTGAGAGCGAAAATGACGCGATGGTCGGCTATGTGCTGAGCAAGGGCGGAGATGCCAATGCCGTTGTGGATTTCAAAGGACGGCACAGACCGGACGAGCAGTTGGTTTATAATGACCCGAGGGTGACCACGGCGCTGAAGTATGCGGTGGAGCAGAATCGGGCAGCGGCAGTGAAGACGTTGCTGCAAAACGGGGCCGAGGGGGCACAGTATTTCTTTGAGCAAAATTTCCTCAACCTGACACCGGCAACACTGGCGGCGTTTGAGGAGAAACTTCCGGATTTGAACGTGATTGCGGTGAAAGGGTATGATCTGTTGACCTATGCCGTGGCAGAAGGAACGCCGGAGACGATTGCTTATCTGGCAGCGCATAACGTGGGGGATGTGAATCGGGCCTTGAAGCGGTTGCTCGCGGTGAGAAAGCGGGATAATCGCTATGAAGAAGCGCTGAATATGTTGATTGAAAACGGGGCAACGCCGGATGCGGAAAGTCTGGAATTGATGATGTCTCGCAAGGAAAACAAGCTGTTTGAGAAAATGGCGGAGTGCTTGCGCAAGCCTGATGTTTATCTGCCCTCACAAAAAAGCAGTCTGCTGATTTATGCCCTGCGGAAAGGGGATGTGCAGACGGCAGATTACCTCTTGAACCACGGGGTGGATATCTGGGAGAAAGATGCCAGCGGTCATATCCCGATGGTGGTGATGACCGAGGAAGTGAAGAAATTCCCCAAGCTGGCGGAAGTGTTTGAAAGCCGGTTGAAAGAAGTTGATGATGAGGGGTATGACGGGGAAACCTTGCTCATGCTCTATGCCCGTCAGGGGGATTGGACGAACTTTAAGCGCTTGGTGGATAAAGGCGCGGATGTGTGGCAGAAAGATGCTTTCGGTAAGACGGTGTTGATGTATGCGGCCGAGGGCGGAGAGCCGAAAATTGCCCACTTCCTGATGACCAAGGGCGATAATACCGAGACCAAAGATGATGCCGGTAAAACCGCGTTGATGTATGCGGCAGAGCAGGGGCAGATCGCGATGGTGAAAGAACTGGCCGAGCTGGGGGCGAACCTTTCCGCCGTGGATAACGAGGGCGTGAATGCGCTGATGTATGCGGCTAAAGGCGGGCATGAGGAAACGGCGGATTTCTTTATCAATAAGGGCGAGAGTGCGGTTTACAAGGATAACAAAAAGCGCTCCGTCTTGATGTTTGCAGCCCGGGGCGGTAAGATGAATATGGTGCAGTCGCTCTTGAACAAAGGCGTGCAGGTGTATGATGAAGATGAGGATTATGTTTCCACCGTGTCTTATGCCGTGATGGGCGGAAAT
>CAYPIZ010000028.1:6057-9761 GCA_964410935.1 uncultured Acetobacter sp.
TGAAAAACCGCTACGGGCAGACCTTCCTCATGCTGGTGGGGGGCGAGGCACGGCCGGAAGTCTTTAGAGAGTTGATTTCTATTCCGCATATGAACCTCACCGCACGCGATAATAACGGGAAGTCCGTGGCCATGTATGTGGCAGAGGGGCAAATGGGCGTGAACCTGATTTCTTTGGTGAAAAGAGGAATCGGTGATGCCAATGTGAAAGATAAAGAGGGCAGAACCGTGCTGATGTATGCCGTGAGCGGGGAAAATACGCTGGCGGTTAAGGTGCATACGCTGTTGAACTATGGGGCAGATGCCAATGCGGCGGATAAAAATGCCAAGACCGTGCTGATGTATATGCTCGGCAATCGGGGAAATCGGGTGGATATCGCCATGGTGAAAGATATTTTGGCCAAAGTAACACAGGTGGATGCTCGGGATAATGACGGGCGGACGGCGTTGATGTATGCGGCGGAAAACCCGAATGTGGATGTGAATGCCGTGGCACAGCTGATTGCCAAAGGGGCAAATGTGAATGCCAAGGACAATAACGGGAAAACCGTGTTGATGTATGCGGCAAACGGGGGCGATATGACGAAGTTTCGTCTGCTGTTGAGCAAAGGGGCAGACCTGAGTGCGCGGGATAATACCTCCAAAACGGCGGTGGATTATGCGGCCGAGGGGGATTATACCTGCTTTGCAACCGCAGTTAAAAACTTGGGTAAATAGAGGGAAATATGTTTGCGGACAGTCATTGTCATCTGGAAGATGAAGCCGTGTTGTTGCGGGCATTTGATGCCGGTGTGGATACCGTGCTGAATGCCGGTAAAGATGTGGATGAAAGTGCCGAACAGGTGCTGATGTGTGAAAAATTTGAGCATGTTTATACTTCCGCCGGGGTGCATCCGGATAGCGCACCGGAAAAGCTGAAAATCGTACGGGCAGAGCATCTGCTGGACGCGGCCAAGCACCCGAAAGTGATTGCTATCGGGGAGTGTGGGCTGGATTATCATTACGGGGCAGCGCATAAAGAAGCCCAGAAAGAAATGTTTTACCGGCATGTGGAGGCGGCGGCCAAAAGCGGTTTGCCGTTGATGATCCACCAGCGGGAAGCCGAGGCAGATTTGCTCGCACTTTTGGATGAGGGGCAAAAAGAGTTTGGGCCGGTGCGCGGGGTTATCCATTGTTTCAGCTCTGACAAGAAGTTTGCCGAGGCCGTGCATGAGCGGGGATTTTACATTTCCGCCTCGGGGATATTGACGTTCAAAAGTGCCGGTGTGCTGGAAGAAATTTTTGCCACCTATCCGCAAGAGATGATTTTGATTGAAACCGACAGCCCGTATCTGGCGCCGGTGCCGTATCGCGGAAAAGTCAATGAGCCGGCTTTTGTGCGGCAGACGGCGGCAAAGCTTGCGGCATTAAGGGGCTTGACGATTGAAGAAACAGCGCGTATAACTAAAGAAAATTTTTATCGGTTGTATCGCAAAGCAAAATAAGTAAGAAAGGAACGAGCGTGGTAGATAGAGTCATCA
Organism: uncultured Acetobacter sp.; assembly: GCA_964410935.1. Taxonomy (GTDB): domain Bacteria; phylum Pseudomonadota; class Alphaproteobacteria; order RF32; family CAG-239; genus CAG-267. The sequence goes on from CAYPIZ010000028.1 coordinate 7,577, forward strand.
TTTTAGGGTCAGGCGCAGCACCCGGTGTGCCGTCTTTGGCATGCGGTTACGGAAGATGTAACGGGAAAAACAGAAAGAATAAACGTTTGCGCGTCGGGACGTACTATAAATTCCACGGGGCGAAGTTTTTGGTGGATACCTCACCGGATCTGCGGACCCAACTCTTGAAAGCACGGGTTGATCAGCTGGACGCGGTGTTCTATACCCATACCCATGCCGACCATCTGCACGGTATTGATGACCTTAGGGAGATCAATCGTCTTTCCGGCAAGGCCATAGAGCTGTTTGCCTCTCCGCATAATCTGGAAGTCATCAAGCAACGCTTCGGCTACCTGATTGCGGAAGATGCGGAACATATTGAGCCGATCTATCGTGCGGCGTTGCATCCGAATACTTTTACCTATGGGGAGAGCTTTGATTTTATGGGGATTAAGGTGACACCGATTGAGCTCTTGGGGCATAATGTGGAGTGCAACGGTTACATCTTTAATGACGGCGAAGTGGTGCATATTGCCGATTTTAAGACAATCCCCGATGAGGCTTTGAAGCTGATTAAACGCCAGCCGAAGCTGTTGATTATGCCGTTGACGACCCCGAACGGGACAAAATTCCATGCCTCTTTTAAAGATTTGGTGGCGTATCAGGAGAAAATCAAGGCAACGCGGGTGCTGGTGAACCATATGGCGGTGGAATGCGATTATGACAAAGTGCGTCGGGCGTTCCTGGAAGCAGGACATCCGGAAATGCTCCCCGCGTATGACGGTTTGCAGATGGAAATTTAGTATTTTTTCCGAAAATGTGTTTGACAGAACGGGTTTCATCCCTTATAACCAAGACATTGTGTTGTTGTCTTCGGGCAACTTTTTTTATCAGGAAAGGAAAGTTTTTTTATGTTATGCGTTTACCATATCGCCGACCATGACGGAAAAGGGTCTGCGGCTGTCGTGAAATATGCCCATAAAGACTGTGAGCTTTATGGCTACAATTATGATCAGGAAATCCCGTATGAGGAAATTGCCAAGCACGATGAAGTGGTGATCTGCGATATCTCCTTCCCGATGGAATATATGTTTGAACTGCATCGGACCAAAAAGCTGGTGTGGATTGATCATCATGCCTCTTCCATTGCGCAGTATGATGCTTATCTGGAGAAAGAGGGCGGTTTGGGGATTGTCGGCTCGCGTGAAGTGGGGACGGCAGCCATTGAACTGACCTGGAAATACTTTTTCCCGACAAAGGACGTGCCGGAAGGGGTGAAGTTGCTGGCGCTGAATGATCTGTTTGATCTGCGGGATAAACGGGTGCGTCCGTTTGAGTTTGCGTTCCAGTCGCTGGGGGTTAATCGCCCGTATGAACGTGTCTGGCGGGATCTCTTTGAGGGGAAAATCGATATCAACCTGATGGTGGAAAAAGGCAATGCGATCCTTTCTTACATCAAGCATCGGGATTATCGGTTGTCGCGCAATATGTGCTTTGAGGGGACGTACAACGGTTTGCGGTTTATTGCTGCCAATATGGCACAGGCCGGGTCGGACTTCTTTGATTCTCTGGACAATATCAAGAATTATGACTTTATGGTGAGCTTCTGTCTGAATAAGCGGAGCAAGTGGAATTTTTCTTTCCGCACCACGCGTGATGATGTGGATGTTTCCGCAATTGCTGCCAATTTTGGCGGTGGGGGGCATAAAAAAGCCTCCGGTGCGTCCGGTCTGGATGAGTTGCCGGCCTTCCTGCGTGAGGGTGTGCGCGAGTGGACCAAGTTTAATTAAGCCGATGGCGTGGGGGTGACGGTGGAAGATGATGCTTTTTATATGAATGTGGCGTTGGAGGCTGCCCGCCGTGCTGCCGGTGAGGATGAAATCCCGATCGGGGCGGTGGTGGTGTCGCCCGAGGGGGAAATTTTGAGCGTGGCGGTGAATGCGTCCGAACATGGTAAGACAGCGCTGGAGCATGCCGAAATCCGCGCCTTGAACGAGGCTGCCGCTCAGCTGGGGCAAATCCGCCTGTGGGGGTGTTCCCTTTATGTGACGATTGAGCCGTGCCCGATGTGTGCTGCGGCGATTTCTTTTATGCGGATTAAGCGTCTGGTTTTTGGAGCGCCGAACCCGAAAGGCGGTGCGGTGGTGAATGGGGTACGTTTTTACGCAGACCCGACGTGCAATCATCGGCCGGAAGTGGTGGGGGG
>CAYPIZ010000029.1:0-9567 GCA_964410935.1 uncultured Acetobacter sp.
TTAAACTTTGACAATGTGTAACACATTCGTCGACCCCACCTTTCCGAATGGATAGCCGGCCGTAACGACAATGGAATCCCCCTTCTCGGCAAGACCGGAAATGCGGGCAAAACCGGATGAAACGGTTTCAATGTTATCAAAACTTTCAAAAACTTTTTTATCTATAAAGGTTTTAACCCCCCAGACAAGGTTCAAACGACGGGCAATTTCTTCTGCCGGTGTAATGGATAAAATCGGCAAAATCGGGCGTTCCTGAGCCATGGAAAGTGTTGTTGCCCCACTGACCGAGAAGGTGGCAATGCAGGCAACTTTATTCATTTTGCGGGCAACTTCACTGGCTGCATGCGTAATGGCATGTTCTTCTGTGTTAAAATAAAAATCTTCCGTCATACGGGCAACGGTATCAAAATATTTGGCATCGGCTTCTACGGTTTCAATCACACCGTGCATGGTCTTAACGGTTTCTACCGGATAATTTCCGGCTGCGGTTTCTGCAGAAAGCATAACAACATCACATCCGTCATAAACTGCGTTTGCCACGTCAGAAACTTCCGCACGGGTCGGCATCGGGGCTGATATCATGGATTCCAGCATTTGCGTAGCAACAATCACCGGCTTCCCGAACATACGGCACTTGGCTTCTATTCTTTTTTGCAATACCGGAACGGTTACAATCGGACATTCCACACCCAGATCACCACGGGCCACCATCACCATATCGGAAGCTTTGATAATGGCATCCAAATCATCAAGCACTTGCGGTTTTTCCAATTTAGAAATAATCCACGCTTTTTTGCCGATAATTTTGCGTGCTTCTTTAATATCACTCGCCCGTTGAACGAACGACAGACAAACACAATCCACACCGAGTTTCAAAGCAAAATCCAGATCGGCTAAATCTTTGGGAGTTAGCGGAGAAATATTTAAAGAAGAATTCGGCAAATTCACCCCTTTATGACCGGAGATATAGCCCCCGACAACAACTTCCGTCTCGGCTGATTTTGCATTGCACTTCAAAACATTCAGGATAATATTACCGTCGTTGACCAGCAAAGTATCCCCTGCTTTTAAGGCTTCAAAAATTTCTTTGTGCGGCAAGGTAACACGGGTAGCATCACCCAGTTCATCTTTCATATCCAGCACAAACTTCTGCCCTTTTTTCAGCAACACTTTATCTTCTTTAAACATACCGATTCTGAGCTTCGGTCCCTGCAGATCTGCCACAATGGTAGTGTGGGTATTTTTCTTTTTAGCGATTCGGCGAATGAGTTCATAAGTTGCTTGATGTTCCTCGTGTGTTCCGTGGCTGAAATTTAATCTGAAGCCATCCACACCGGCATCAATCAACGCCGTAATTTTTTCCTCGCTATTTGAAGCAGGGCCTAATGTTGCTAGAATTTTCGTGTGCGTATTATTTGGCATTTTACTTCTCCAAAAACAATAAATTTTTTTAAGATTACCTATATATATAACAGAAATATTTAACAACTTATTATTTGCAGGTTCTCCACAATTATTTCTTGTCAAAAAAAAATATCTTTGCTAAAGTGCGTCCCCGTAAGATGATTTATTTTAACCAAATGGGAGAACAAATATGGCTGAAAATGAAGTTGGCGGAATTGACAGTAGCAGATTGAATTCTTTAATTGAACGTATTGAACGCCTGGAAGAAGAAAAGAAAGGAATCTCTTCGGATATCAGAGATATTTATGCCGAGGCAAAAGGTGTCGGGTTTGATGTAAAAATTATGAAAACCATCATCAAATTGAGAAAAATGAATCAGGCTGATCGTGATGAGCAGGAATTTTTATTGGAAACATATCGCAAAGCTTTGAACGTATAAAAAAAGACATATTTCTAAAACGCCCCGCAAGCAAAACGGGGCGTTTTTTCATACCTTAAGCCTGAACGATTCCCACCGCCATGGCATAGATTGCAAACAAAGCCGCAACAACAAGGATACCCGCGGCAAAGCGCTCTCCTGCCGAAAAGGCCGGCTCTTCCGGAGCACTTTGTTTTCTAGCCCAGATGAAAACCGGGATTCCCACAGCCATAAAGATGAGGGCCATTAAGAGGTAGTTCAATCCGGCTGCATAAATCAACCACAGCGCATAGACCGCCCCTAAGATTGCCGAAAGCAAAGCGACCGAACGTTTGATGTAAAAATCCGTCGGATACTCGTGATCTTCACAAAGTTTCCAGAGATACATCGCACTGGCAAAATAAGCCGGTAAAACCATCACACTGGTGATTGAAAGCATGGTGTTCCAGGCATTGCCGGAAAAATAAACCATCAGCATAAACAACTGCATCAAGGCACTGGTTACATAAAGCGAAACGGTTGGCGCTTCTTCTTTATTTTCCCGTGCAAAAACTTTCGGGAAAGTTCCGTTTTCTGCAGCTGCTTCCGGGATTTGTGCCGTAACCATGGTCCACGCTAACCAACTGGTGAGAACGGATACCAACAAACCGATGTTCATGATGTATGCGCCCCATTTACCGATCACCGGCTCCAACACACCTGCCGTTGACGGATTCGCTAATTTGGAAAGTTCCTCCTGTGACATCAAGCCGTACGGCAAAACAGAAAGCAAAACATAGATTGCCAAACATCCGGAAAACCCAAGCAAGGTTGCCTTGCCCACCGCTTTCGGATTCTTAGCGTGTTTAGACATCACCACTGCCCCCTCAATACCGATAAAGGCCCATAAAGTCACCAGCATTGTCCCTTCAATCTGCTTGGACAGACCGCCTAATTGCGGTTCATGTTCTCCCCAGAAATCAAAGGAAAATTTATCGGAATTAAAGAAAATCAGCGTGACCACGATAAAGAACAATAACGGGGTAATCTTAGCAATCGTGCCGATAAGGTTGATAATGGTGGCTTGCTTAATCCCTTTCAGAACCAATGCATTAAAGCCCCAGATTAAGAGCGATCCGCCAATGATGGAATAGAGATTATTTCCCCCGGCAAAATACGGTGGGAAGAAATAATTTAAGGCATCCATGGTGATCACGGCATAACCGACATTACCGCAAATTTGACAGAGCCAATAAGACCACCCGATTGTAAACCCGACATACGGGCCGAAACCGGCACGACTGTACATATAAATACCGGCGGTCAAATCCGGCTTAACCACCGATAAAATGCGGAAAGTATTGGCTATAAAATATACCCCGATACCGGTGATGAGCCAGGCTAAAAACACCGCCCCCACCGATGCACCGGCTGCCATATTTTGCGGCAAGCTGTAGATACCGCCCCCGATCATGGAGCTGACAACCACACCTGCCAAGGCCCATACCCCGAGTTTTGCGCCGTCTTGTGATGATGTCGTATCTGTTTTGTTTTCCTGTTTTGCCATAGCTTTATCCTCTGCTAAAAAAGGTTAAACAACAGATTAAATCTGCACTGCCGGGGCATGATCAAAGTTTAAGAACCCGAGCATTGTTAAACAATAACCGAACTGTTGTTCAATATTTAAGAAGTTGTGATAAAGTTGGAACTCGCTATGCTTTTCTACACCACGGATTTCCAACTCGTGATTAAGGGATCTGTTGAGCCACATTTCCGCATGCCCTTTGGCAATGTCATCGTCAATTTGCGTGTTGAAATACTCCACATATTCTGCCGCCCAACCACCGATGAGCTCTCCGTTTTTATCTTTACCCCAGCAGATACCGATACCGGTAGCAATGGCTTTATGATCATCTCGGCTGGCACCGTTACCGGCCATAATCACTTCCAAAACTGCCCCGTGCTTAAATTGATGTGCCACCTGATCCACCGGAACAATATGCCCGTAGACTTCTTTCGGCAAAACGGAGGTATATGGGATAACGTTAAAATTCTCTACCTTAGCCTGCATCAAAGCGGAATCATAGCAAAACGTTTCAAACGGTTGTGGGGGAATACCCTCATTGGCTTGCCCTGTTCCACCGGTGATAAATGCTAATGTCGGAAATCTTACTCCTTCTGTCATTTTCTTCTCCTATAAAAAATTATTGTTAAAAACGACAGATAAGATAATACGGATACGGGGGTTTTAAACTAGACGTTCGGCTATATGGAGGTATTGTTCGGGGGAAAGATTCTCTGCCCGAAGGGTCATATCAATCCCTAAATCATCACAAATAGACACAATATCAGGAACACTTTTCAAACTCTGCCTAATCATTTTGCGGCGTTGTGAAAAAGCGGTTTCCGTCAGCTTTTCCACCTTTTCCAGCAAACGGCTTTCAATCAAATTTTCCCGTGGCTTAAACAACAAAACCGTGGACCAAATTTTAGGCGCTGGGACAAAACATGTCGGCGGCAAATCAAACAATTTTACCACCTCACACTGCAATTGGGCAATCACCGACAAACGCCCGTAACTTTTGCTGCCGCAATCTGCGGTAATACGCTCTGCCACTTCTTTTTGAAACATCAACGTCAAGCTGTGGAAACAAGACATCTGCTTAAGCCACCCCGTCAGCAACACCACGGAAATATTATACGGCAGATTGCTCACAATATGGGGCTTCCGCACTTGCGCCACGGTGGCATAATCAAACTTCAAGGCATCCCCGTTGACAATCTCCAACTGCGGATAACAAGACTTAATCTCGGCTAAAATTTGCAAGCAACGGCTGTCCATTTCAATCGCTATCATCTTTTGCGGTTTCTGTCGTAAAACGGCCTGTGTCAACCCGCCCGGCCCCGGCCCGATTTCTATCACCGTTTCACCGGAAAGTGTTTCCAGCCCTTGTGCATTTAAAGACAAGCGCATAATCTTATCGGTAATATTGGCATCCAGCAAAAAGTTCTGCCCGAGGGCTTTTTTTGCCATCAGATCGTATTTTTCTACAAATTCTTTGGTGCTTAAAGGCAAACGTTCCATAAAAAACCTCTAAAACCGCTTTTCAACCACGGCACGATTCCGCAGATCGCGAATATATTTGTTGGCCATTTCATCGGCTTTACGATTTTTAATAAACGCCCGCACTTCATCTTCATCCGGCATTTTCTGCGCATCGACTTGCGGATTATAAATTTTTCCCATCTTAAAGATGTAATAATCTGCCCGATACGGAACCGCCTTAGACACCTGCCCCTCTTTTAAGGCACGAATGGTCTGATCCAACGGCGTTGCCAACTGACCGGCCGTTACCCAGCCCAAACGACCACCGCTCGGCGCACTGGCTGATTGTGAAAATTGTGCGGCATAAAGTTCAAACCGCGGATCTTTTTGCAAGAGCTCCACCAACTCGTCAATATGCTCGGCATCTTTCTTTTTAATCACAATTTCAGAAACCATATACTTAGGCGTATTCATATCTTTTTTAATCCGCTCATACTCTTCTTTGACTTCCCGAGCAGACACGTCGGTATTGATTCCCTGCCGTTTAGAGAGCAGTTTTTTCCATGCCAGATTTGCCCGAATTTGCGTCATAAACACCGAATTGCTGATATGATATTCTTGGAGAACTTTAGCAAACGCCCCCGCCGGAACACCGTTTGATTTCTCAAAATTACGGTAAGCCTCTTTAATCTCTGCATCGGAAACCTTAATCCCCATTTTTTCGGCTTCCTGCAATTTGATTTTTTCGTCAACCGTGTTTTGCAGCACTTTATCCTGCACCATTTTTTTGTTTTTATCACCGGCCAAAATCCCCGTTGTCAGAGAAAACAAATTAGCGCGTTCCTGCAGATCTTTATTAGAGATCATCTCTCCGTTGATAACGGCGGAAATCTTAAACCCGGACCCGAATAAATTATAAGGGCGAAACACCGCTTGTTCTTTCTTCAATTTTGATTGTTGCGCAGCTTTCTTTTGTTGCTGACGGGCCTTTTCCTGCTGAGCCTGACGTTGCTGCTCGGCTTCCTCATGCCGACGGGCTTCCGCTGCTCTGGCGGCGGCCTCCGGTGAACGTTGAAACATAATGGATTTTGAACCGGAGCTGCGTACCTCTTTATCCAAGGTAGAAATATCCACTCCTTGCGCTGCGGCACTCTCTGCCACAATCAGCATCAGTCCTAAAAACCAAAACTTTTTCATTGTTATACTCCTCTCAATTAATCTGAGCCAAACCCACCCAGAGTTTTAAAGAAAAACGTTACCCCAAACTCGTATCCGTCATCTAAAGTCGGGTCATCATAATTGTACTTTTTAGCCACAAAAGACAAACGCAGGCATTCATCTTCATAGGTCAGGCTTCCGCCGTTTTCCAACGTACCGCCCCCGTCGGTCAAATCTATACGATCATAAATACTGGCAGACCAATCTTTTGTAAGCTTAGAGTTCACGGAAAAATAGAGCTCTTTACGTTCTTCGGATGCGTAATACGAATTTTGATTCGGCTGCAGATAAATATATGAGGTATAAACATTCAAAATATCCGCCCCGACACGAGCCCCTAATTCGCTATACGTTAAATCATAGGTATCCTTATCCAAGCTGAAACGATAATTCAAATCCAAATATCTACCGGGCTTAGCATAAACACGGCCGACATAATCGGAAAACTTATCTTCTTCCTCAATGGCCCGCATAAACGAACTGTCTTCGGAAATTTGATAACTCTGGGCGATAAAAGCCGATGTTCTTCCTAAGATATTACCGTAAGAACTCCAATTCAACCCATAGCTGACACGGCTGCCGTCATCATTACGATCATAACCGGCATATCTGTCCAGACTCAAGATGTTGGCATCATCAAATTCCGTATCGGCACTGTCGGCATTAGGAATTTTTTCCACGTTGTTATCATTTTCCGGTGCTAAAACCGCCACAACCACCGGCTCCAAAATTTGTCTTGAAGTTTCGGTTGCCCGCACAAACGGTAACCGCCATTCCATACCCAATTGCGGAAAGACTCTCGCCAAATTTCCGTCGTATGTATCATTCGGCTTATAAGCATAATCATCAATGTGATAGATATCGGATTTTACCGATGCCACAAAACGATATTGCTCCCCATAATCACTGGTATACGGCAGTTCCCAAGAATTGATCATCGTCAGACGTTGCGATTCCTCATCATTATCCCGATAAACCGAGGCCTCACTGATATTCGTTTTGAAATAGGAGCCGTTAGAAAACGGATTGGTAATATTTTCATACTCAATAAACGGAGCAACCTCAGGCAAGCTCTTCATCCGGCTTTGATATTCCGCATTATTGGAAGCTTTCAAATTATAACTGGTCAACTTGTAATAATACCCTTCAATAGAGGCATAATCCCGCCCTTCAAAACGCTCAAAAGAAAGCTTAGAAGTCAACCACGCATCATCACGTTTCGGCAGATCCATATCTTTCAGATAAAACACGTCGGAAGCATAATTAACATCAAGATTGGCCACCCAATAATCGTTTATTTCATAACGGGCATCCAAAAATAAACTACCGCGGTTTTTCGGCCGCTTGAACTGACGATATTTCAAGTTCTCGTTATCATTGTCCTTATCTTTGACATACGTTCCTTCCGCATTGACATGACCGTTATAAAAATACTGACGATACTTACCGCCAAACACCACATCCTGATCGGTCGTAAAATAAGGGGATAAAATCACATCGGTTTGATCAGAGACATTCCAAAAATAAGTCGGCTGGATATATTCGCCCATATAATTGGAGCTTCCCATTGATGTCATCAACAGACCGGAACGCCGCTTTACTTCCGGCGACGGATGGCTTAAAAACGGCAGGTAAAACACCGGAACGTCTTTAATCCGCAACACGGCATCGTTATAGTTGATATTCTGCCCTTTGGCATCATAATTCACTTTCCGCGCATCAATCCGCCATAACGGAGACTTCCCCTGACACATATCACATGCCGTATAAGAAGCATTGCGCATCTGTTTATTGTCATTCGGCTTTTTAACAAAGGTATCTGCCCAAATTCGGGATTCGTCACGCATCAAAACTTTTACTTTATTGACAACGGCTCGCGTCATCTTTTCGGAAAGGGTAATCTTATCCGTATAGAGGACACTTCCGTCTTCCTCTTTTAAGACCACATGCCCTTCTGCCACCACTAAATCATTTTTTTGATCATAAGAAAGAACATCGGAAGTCAGTTCCATCTTACCGCGTGTCACAATCACATTCCCTTTTGCCAAAACAATGCCGTTGTTCTCATCCGTTTCCATTTCATCGGCAGAAAAATAGATTTCTTCTTCCTTATCTTCAGAAACTTTAGGCATAATATCCGTCATATTCGTCGGACGCACATCCGCAGCTTTTGGCGTGAAACCGTCTTCCTTACGAACAACGGCCCCGGCATAAGGCTCATTAGCGGCAAAAGCTTCCACAGCTGCAAACGTACAAAGCAAAGCAAAAAGGCGGTTAAATTTCATTCTTATTCTCCAGTGTTTTTTTCCGTCTGAAAACCGGTGTGACATACAACAACCAACCGCAAATAAGCATTGGTAAAAAGCAATTTAAATACATCAAAATAACGGCACCGGCATGTTTTCTGGCCATACTCGTCAAGCTCATATCCAAGCCGAGCACAACCACCATGGAAACAATCGAAAACAGGATAACTCTTCCCTGCCCGCGACGATTAAAATTAGCAATCAGAAAACCGGTACAAGCCAAAAGCGCAAACACCAGATTAAACAGCGGCGCCAAAAGACGACGATGTGCCTCTGCCCGAAAACTCAAAGCCTCTTTTACGGAAGTTGTCGGCTTAGCGGCTTCTTCAAACAAATCTTTGATACTTTTTTCGCGCAAGCTTTGTGCTTTTTTTGCCGATACGGAAACATCCCCGAAATCCACGGCATAATCATCAAATGTCATAGAAGAAAACTGCCCGGTTTTGAGGTTCATAATTTGTCTTGTCCCTTTTTTAAGCAAAATTTTCGGCCCGATATCCGTATATTCCAAACGTCCGGATTCTGCCACCGTAACCACTTTTTCATCCGGCTTTTTATTATCCCCGACCAAAATACCGGTCACCGTACCGTCATCAAGAAACTTATCAACAAACACCGTCATATTGTTTTTGAAATTGGTAAAGGCCCCCTCTTTCAGCATCACTTTGGAGAAACTGTTTTTAACTTCGTATTCCAATTCTCTAAACTTATTTTCCGCAGTCGGAATACCGGAATTAAGCACATAAACATTAAACACTGCCAGCAACAGCCCCACCGTCATTGCCGCCCGCGCAATCAAGACCGAGCTTATCCCCACCGCTTTCATCACCACCAATTCACTATCGGTAATCAGGCGATTATAAACAAACATCACCGCCACAAACAAAGCCACCGGCGACAACACGGAAAACACACGTGGCATCAACAGCGAGGTCATCTCCACAAACAAATAAATCGGCAACCCTTTATCGGTGATCATTTCAACAAATTTGAGGGACTGCGTCAGCCACAGCATAGACATCAAAGAGAGGGCAACCAAAAGGAAGCCCGTCATAATCTGCTTGGCAATATAAATATCTAATTTCTTCATAGGGCGTAAGTTATCTTATTTATTCTTAAAATTCAAACCTTATTTTTAAGAAATCTACGTTTAAAAAAGATTAAAAAAACCATTTAAATTAAAATATTTACAAAAA
>CAYPIZ010000030.1:0-9430 GCA_964410935.1 uncultured Acetobacter sp.
AATTTCACGCAATTGAAAAACAACCGATGGAACCTCTATCATTAAACCTAAGTGAACTTTTGAAGGAAGTTCTGCCCCTTGACGCTTTTCACGATCATAAGCAAACATAAATGTTTCTTTAGCTTCCAGAAATTCGTCCAGATTCGAAATCATCGGAAACATGACATATAATTCTTTATTGGCTGCCGCTTTGATAAAAGCTCTCATTTGCTTTCTAAGAATCGCTCTTCTATCCAATGTAATGCGAATAGAACGCCATCCAATAGCAGGATTTTCCTCCTCTATACTATTCCAATATGGTAACAATTTATCCGACCCGACGTCAAGACTTCTAAATACCACCTTTTTGTTTCCTGCTGCTTGATATAAACGTTTATAACACTCTACTTGTTTATTTATATCTGGCATTTTTTCCGCTGACATAAAAGGGATTTCCGTTCTATAAAGCCCGACTCCATCACAATTAGTGCTCTTAATGTAATCAAAATCAAAATCCATGCCAATATTTATATAGAGATTTACCCTTTGAGAATCTTTTGTTTTACTTACAAGATTTTTTAATTTTTGAATTTGTTTTAATTCATTTTTCTTTTCTTCTATTTGTTTTTCAATTTTTTCTTTTACATTTCGAGGAGGATTAATATACACAGCTCCTTCTTTACCATCAATAGCAATTAGTGTTCCCTCTTTTATATCCTTAAACAATCCCTCGATACCTGAAATAACGGGAACATTTAAAGCTTTGGCAACAATGGCGACATGCATTGTCGGGGTACAATCTTCAATAACTAAGCCACGGATTTTTTTATAGTCATAATCCATTAAATCTGCCGGTCCCATAGATGTGGCTACAATGACTATATTTTCCAATCCATGACTAATTTCTTTATTACAATCTTCACCACTAAGGTATAAGCGTAAACGATCAGCAATATCCCTGAGGTCATGCAACCGTTCTTTCAGATACGAGTCTGCAGCTCCTGAAAGTTTTGTCCACATTTCAGAATACGCCTGTTCAACAGCTGCTTCTGCAGTTAAACCAGAATTAATATGATTGGTAATACGATTATACCACCCCTTATCATTTGCAATCATGCGGTAAGCATCTAGTATTTCAACATGCTCTCCACCTTCCATCCCCTCTTTATTCATTTTAGCATCAAGATCTTCATTCATCTTTTGACGAGCAGCACTTAATTTTTCTAATTCGAGATCTTTATCTTTAGAAAACATTTCCGTTACCGCTTTACGACGATGATGCACCACCACATTTCCCAAACCATATCCAGTATTAATCACGACACCTTTGAGGCGATCTTTAGAAACAATACCTCTACTTTTTACTAATTTTTTTATGTAGGTAGAAATTTCTTCAGAAGCTATAAATTCGCTTAAAAACATACACACGGTCTCAAGCGACTCCGTTTCTTTTTCTTCGTAGTCTCTCGGAAGGTTATGAGTTATTAGCAAAACTCCCGTGGATTTATTCCACCGTTTAAGTGGAATAGCAATCATAAACAAATCCTTCGTTTTGACAAACGAAGTTTGATTATCTGCACCTGCCTTACCGACAACTCCTTCCCCTATGCGAATCGCCGTTTGTGCTGATTGTCCACTTCCAACTACATGTTCCAAAGTCACATCATCTGCTTTAATGTATATATCTGCCGTAGAAGCACCTGCTTCCTCTGCTATGATTCGGATAACGGAAGCGAGTTTTTCCCCACAGTTTTCTGTTGAAATTTCGCTATGAATTCTACGTATTATTTCAAGCGCAAAATTATTTTGTTCTGTACTCATATTCCCCTCAGCAATAAATTCCTGCTTGTTTTTTCTTTCTATACCATTTATTATTCTTTTATTCCAGTTTATTTTTTGAGAAAAGGATAAAAATTTATGACAACATTGTACAAAAGAGGAGATCATGATAATAGACCTTGGGGGACCTGGGAGGTTTTAGACTCCGAAGCACATTTTTGTGTAAAGAAAATAACAGTTAACCCAAATGCTATTTTATCATTACAGCTGCACAATTTTCGAGCTGAGCATTGGATTATTACTGAGGGAAAAGCGATGATTATTTTGGGCGACGATGTACTTTATCGTCAAATGAATGACTCCGTATATATTCCGGTTAAGACCAAACACCGAATCAAAAACGTATCCGAAACAGAACCTCTCGTATTCATTGAAATTCAAACAGGTGAGACACTCGATGAGAATGACATCATTCGTTTTGAAGACACTTATGGGAGAGTAAAATAGATTCATCTTGTTGAAAACATACAGATTCATTTTTACAGTTTTCGAAAAGTTAATTATTTTTTAACCAATATAATTTTAGGAAACGGAAAATGTTTTGTAGTGATGACTTTTTTATGGCTCAGGATAGTGGAATTGTTATTTCTGCTTATCGTGAGTTGCTCGATGCAAGAATTTCTAGTGATGAATATTGTTGGGGATATTACCTGAGAATTGAAAATAATTCCGATGATACAATTAGTCTTCTTGGAAAGGATATATCCGTTACCGATATTAAGGGGCATCAGATGAATGTATCCTATGATGGATTTAACGGTGAAGCTCCAATTTTGAAACCTGGCGATTTTTTTGAGTTTGAAGATTATACAACTTCCCCAACAAATGCTGTTTTATGTGGCAGTTGTCGGATATTGAGTAATCAAAATCACCAAGTTAGAAAGGTTCTAATACCTGTTATGGATTTAGTTGCAACGGGTGATGCTCATCGTATTTTAAATTAGGATATAAGAGTGAGGAAAAACAATTATATCATTTTTCTTTTGCTCTTTCTTTGGGGATGTTCATCCATGGTTATCCCTTCTAATTATGCCTATCAAGAGATGAAAACGAGTTCATTTATCTTGGTCTCTTGGCAGAAAAAGAGTTTACCAGAAAGTGTTTATAAAATTTACATCGAAGGCGATGGACATGCATTTAATACTTACGGAATTCCAACCGATGATCCAACTCCAAAGGGAACTTTCGTAAGAAATTTAGCTTTTAATGATCCTTCCCCTAATGTTATATACTTAGCTCGTCCGTGCCAATATATAACAAGCAGTATCTGTAGCAAACGGTATTGGACCTCTGCTCGATTTGCTCCAGAAGTTATTAAAGCAGAATTTGAAGCTATTAAACAAATTGCAGGTAACAATCCTGTTATTCTTATAGGTTATTCTGGTGGAGCGCAAGTTGCTGGACTAATTGCGACAACAAAGCCAGGCCTTAATATAAAGAAAATTATTACAATTGCGGGAAATTTGGATCATAGCCGATGGACACAATTAAAATCTCTTGCACCGTTAAACGAATCGATGGATTTGAAAGATTATCAAAAAAACTTTTTGGAGTTTTCTCAGATACATTACATTGGGGAACGAGACCAAGTCATTCCCCCTATACTTATTCAAGATTTCGTGAAAAGGAATTCGGTAATAGAAGTTTCTGAAGCAACTCACGACTCCGGTTGGGAGGGCATCTATCAAGAAATTTGGAATGAGCATTGAATCTGAAAGGGACTACTTCTTTTAATTATACTCTTTAACTGAGTAATCATTTTTAACATACATATTCAAATATGCGTGAATATTTTGTTCCATACGACGGTTAAATTCATCAAACAACTTGTATACCATATCATTCCAATACTTTTCTTTATCTGCAATACTTGTATCTACAGGTATACGGAGCTCTCTCCAGGCTTCAATTGTTGTTTCTGCCGAAGATTGATTGGATTTATCACTTACCCGGAGTACAACAGAAAGATTTGCTCGATATTTCAAGCGATCCTTTTGCAGTAGTTCTTCTGACTTTTCAATTTCTTCCGTCACTGACGCATCTTTAATAATAAATTCAGCGACTCGATTAGAAGAGAATCCTGATGCTTTTAATCTATCTTCCCCCCAATATTTTGCGGATTTTTCGATAGAAATTGGGAACAGATGTTCCACGTTAGGACGGGTAAAAGACGGTATAAATTCAGAAACCACATTTACTTTCTCCACATCCAACTCTATCGGTGCTGAGGTTTGAAAACGAGGTTCGTTGTACCTCTGAGGTACAGCTTCCACCTCATTGGTTGACTGGCAAGCAAATAAAAACAGACACAATGTTGCCAATACAAAATTTTTCAAGTTTTTCATCAAGATCGTCCTATATAATTATCCAACTTCAAGACACTCATCTTTTGGTTTTAATCTAAGATATAAAGTTTAATACTTATTTAATACTAGTTGAGTTTTTGTAATATTTCCGGAATTGTGAATTCATATATTTCTGAGCAGAAACTACATTTTGCCGTTATTTTTCCGCCATCATCCACCATAGCAGAAAGTTCTTGTTCATCAAATCCTCGTAATGTTTTTAACAGTTTTTCCCGACTGCATCGGCAAGCGAATTCATAAGTATTTTCTTTAGTTATAACTAAATTATTCCCATGATATAAACGATACAAAATATCAGGAAGACTTAAACTTTCGTCAAACAATTCTTCTGCCGTCAGCGACTCCAATAAAACCTCAGCTTCTTTTTTAAGTTCAGATATATCTATTATATCAATATTTTTACCTCCCAATTCAGGAATACGTTGCAACAATATTCCTCCGGCTTTCCAATCTTCTGTATTGTCGTTTGGAACATTTACGAACAGTTTCAGCATAGTTTCTATTTGTTCTGATTGTTTAAAGTAGCGAAGAGCACATTCTGTTAGATTCTTTCCTTGTAAATCAACAACTCCTTGATGATAATCCGTTTTGCCGTCGTCTATCGTAAAAGCCAGTGTCCCATTTCCTAAAAGGTGTGGCACTTCTTCAATTTCCCCTTGATTTTTACGTAATGTAAATGCTTTGTTTAAGCGCTCTTCATCATAACTTGCACAAGCCCTGATTTTTCCTTCAGTTGTTACATCCGCTACGATTGTAGAAACGGGACCATTCCCTTGAAGTTGTAATGTGAACAACCCCTCAAACTTTAGGGCGTTGGCCAACAAAACAGCCAATGCAGTACTTTCCGACAAGGACGCTGAAACATTTTTTATATACCCGTGTTTAGCTATAATCTTTTTTAAAACATTTTCTAAACGACAGATACGTCCGACAAACAAGCCATTATCAATTAAAAAAGATACACACTTGTCAAAATTTTTATTAGCCAATTTTTTATTCCTTTGTATAATTAAATTACAATTTTCGTGAAGTTAATGTATAAAAAGGTAATTTTCAAGTGCTTAGAGAAAAAATAGTCAAAAAACTTCCAAAGAAACCCAGTAAAGCAAGGCTAAAAAATATTGCCCTTTATTATTTGGAGCGTTTTGAAAGCTCTGAAGAAAATTTGAGATCCGTTCTTAAAAGAAGGGTAGATAAATATGCCTTCTATGATAAAGAGTATAATACTGAACAAGCATATCAGTGGATTGAAGAAGTTGTCAGCGAATGTTTAACACAAAATTTTGTAAATGATGAGCGTTTTGCCGGCTTTAAATTCACTAATTATTTAAATGCAGGGAAGCCCAGACGGTATATTGAACAAAAATTAAAGCAAAAAGGAATCGATGAAAAAATTATATCTTCATTATTTGAAGAGGCTGATTACTCAGAGAAAGACCTTGCCCTTAATTTTGCTAAGAAAAAAAAGATTGGATGCTTCCGAGAAAACAAAGAAATGCAAAAAGAATATAGACAGAAAGATTTTGGAACTTTAATCCGTGCCGGATTTGACTATGAAGTTGCAAAAGAAATTATAGATAAAAATTTCGATTAACGTTACATCATCCATTTTAAAAGCTTTATAATCCCCATCTTCGCCACAGAGTTATGTGCAGAAACTTCCTTTCTTTGCAAGATTTCCTGTTTATTTTGATGATAAAATTCGTACGCACGTAGGAGCATTTCTTCATTTTTCAATGTTGGCTTAAAGCCCAATTTTTGTTTGATTTTGGAAATATCAAAAACAAAACTTGAAGCTATCATTTTATACTGATAAGGTCCTAACGGGGAAAGTCCTAACCAAAAACAAATTTTCATAGCTAAAATCATTGGCATTTTAGGAAAGTGAAGTAATCGACTTTTAGATGAGGACCTGTCTATTACATATTGGTAGACCTCATTAAATGTCTTAACATCCTCAGATCCAATATTAAAAATATCCGAATAATCAGCTTTAAGAGCTAGCTCAAATGCTCTCGCTAAATCTTTAGCATAGATAAACTGGTAATAATTTTTACCATTTCCAACCATTGGGAGTTTTCTATTTTCATCGATAAACTCAAACAATATACCTAATAACCCCAATCGACCTTCATCCATGATCGTCGGTGAGCGAAAAATTATACTATTTAAAACATCCTTTTTTTCTAATAATAGCTTTTCACCCGCCAATTTGGATTTACCATACACTTCAACAGGATCAGGAATTTCGTCCTCATTAACAGGAGTGTTGAAGTTTTTAGCCCATAAGCAGTTACTGGAAATAAATATTATTTTTTTAACCCCGTAACGAATTGCAAAATCGCGTACATTTCGCGTACCGTCTACATTAGCGTGCCACAAATTATTTAAATCTTTTTTGACATGGGCAAGGAGGGCCGCACAGTGGAATATTGCGTCAAAATGATATGTTGAAAAGATGCTCTCCATCAACTCATTGTCATTTATATCTCCTTGATAAGATGCGAAATTTTTATGATAAAAATAATCTGGTTCCAAATCAATACTTATACAGCTATCCCCTTTATCTAAAAAATACTGTTTTAGTATTGAGCCAAAGAATCCTGCGCCACCGGTAATTAAATATGTAGCCATGTATTTCACTCCTAATTTTCTTTGAGGTTATACAAAAGTCGTAAAAAAGAGGTTAATTAATAATTTTCAATACTATCCGGATAAATACGTCTTAACTGCTTCATTTTGATCAAATAAATAGAGCAAAATTCTGAGAGCTTGTCCACGACTTGTTTCTAACTTTGGATCATCATGTAAAATTTCTTTGACCTCATCCCGAACTTTTATCAATAAATCTTGATGATAGCTCATATCCGCCAGCTTAAATTCAGTAAATCCGGACTGTCTGGTTCCTAAAATTTCACCACCGCCACGGAGTTCTAAATCTTTTTCAGCAATATAAAACCCATCTTCTGTTTGCTTCATCACGTTTAGTCGTTCCCGTGCTGTTGCACTTAGCGGATATGAGTATAAAAGGATACATGTTCCTGCTTCATATCCACGTTTAATGCGTCCTCGTAACTGGTGGAGTTGGGAAAGGCCAAAACGCTCTGCATGTTCTATAATTATGATTGTTGCTTCAGGAACATTGACCCCCACTTCAATGACGGTTGTCGCAATCAACAAACTTTTTTTGCCTTGTTTAAATTCTTCCATAGCAGCATCTTTTTCAGATTCTTTCATTTTGCCGTGAACAAGACCAACCTTATCACCAAAATATTGTTGTAAAGTTTTATATCTTTCCGTTACAGCGGCTAAATCCGATTTTTCACTTTCTTCCACCAATGGACAAACCCAATAAGCTCGAGTACCCTCAGATATTTTTCTTTGAAGGGCTAAAATAACATCAGGAAGTTTATTACTGTTCATTACAACTGTTTTGGCTTGTTGACGTCCTTTGGGAAGTTCCCCGATTTTAGAATAGTCCATATCACCGTATGCCGTTAACAGTAAACTACGGGGAATCGGTGTTGCTGTCATTACAAGTACGTCACATAAATTTCCTTTTGCCGATAGAGATAAACGCTGATTCACCCCAAAACGATGTTGTTCATCAATTACAACATATCCTAAATCTTTAAAGGTAACACCTTCCGTAAACAAGGCATGTGTTCCGATTAAAATATCTATTTTACCATTTTCCAGATCTTCATAAATCTCTTTTTTTTCTTTTACCTTTAATTTTCCCGTTAAAAGACCTATTCTTATTCCACTGGCACGGCATAGTTCTGATATAGTTTCAAAATGCTGCTTGGCTAAAATTTCCGTAGGTGCCATCAGTGCCGTTTGGGCCCCACTTTCTATCACATTTAACATACTCAACAGAGCTACTACCGTTTTACCGGACCCCACATCTCCTTGCAATAGCCTCAACATTTTGTAAGGCGCTACTTGATCCGACTTAATTTCATTCAATGCAGTTTCTTGTGCCACTGTCAGAGTGAACGGTAAATTTCCTAAAATTTTTTCATAAAGTTTCCCCGTACCAACAAAGGAACGCCCTTTTTGTTGTTTTACCCTCTGCCTAATAAGGCCTAATGCTAATTGATTAGATAAAATTTCATCATAAGCCAATCGCCGATGGGCAGAAGAATTCGGCTGTAAATCTGCCATATTCTGTGGATTATGAAGGCATTTTATTGCCATTTCAAAAGTTATGTTTTCTACGTCATTTAATTGTTTTTGGGAAAGCCATTCCGGAAATTCAGGCAGTCGCTCTAAAGCATTTTGAGCAAGTTTTCTCATCATCTTGTTTGTAACACCTGCGGTCAATGGATATACCGGTTCTATACAAGAAATTTGGGTAAAATCATCTTCCGTTGTAGCATAATCAGGATGATTCATTTGCCAAATACCATTAAAATTTTCTATTTTACCACTAACAGCCCGTCGTGTCCCTTCAGGATATATTTTTTTTAGCGAATCCGGATAGGCCTTAAAAAATACCAGAACCAATTCACCCGTCAAATCAGTACAATAAATCCGGTATGGTTGCTTTTTAGACTTCGGAGCGACATGCTCTGTAATATGTACCACACCAGTCCAAATTTCTCCGTTTTTTGCTTCTTTCAACGGGTGTGCACACCGTCTATCTATAGCATTAACAGGAAGATGAAACAGAACATCTACAACTCTTTCTCCACAAAGATTTTTAATTAATTTTGCATACTTATCACCAATACCTTTTAAGGCATTCAATGGAGTAAATAGAGGATATAAAATACTCGGGCGCATATTAAAACTTTACAATTTCGTGGTTTGAGTTATTTATTGATTAGTTTGAATAGCAGAAAAGTATGTAAATGTCTAATAAATTTGTACAATACAATAAAAAAACAATTTCCTCAGTTGTTAAAGATGCTGAACCTTTTGCATTGAGAGATTTATTTTATGCCTCTGATCAAGATGTTTTGTGCATTTTGAGTGACGGGGTTAGTCTAAAAAAGGCTTATGAAATATTGCATTTTATCGCTCCGGAAATTGATATTCTGCAACTTCCCGCCTGGGATACGGTCCCTTATGATAGGGTATCTCCGAATCCGGATATTCTTTCGCAGCGGGTCGAAACATTAGCAAAATTGGTACTGGAAAAGGATAAAACAAAGCGGCGACTGATTCTAACCAGTGTAGGCACTCTTATTCAAAAGTTACCTCCTCAGAAAATTTTTTTGAATACTCGGAAATTGATTAAA
>CAYPIZ010000031.1:0-9398 GCA_964410935.1 uncultured Acetobacter sp.
CCGTAATAATTGATGTAGGTGGCACGGATGTTCGCCGGAGCTTTCTTGATAAAGACAACTTCAGCCTTAAGGCTCAATCGAAAACGGTTGATGTAGCTGATAACGGCTTCCGGCAAAAAGTTCTCTAGCAAAACCAGTTCTTCATGGATGTCCAACGGCGTTTCGGCAGACATGCTGTCAAAATAAGCCTTCAACTCATCAACGCTCTTACGTTCAATGAGTGAAATAATTTTTCCTTTCATTTTTTATGATAATTTAATAAAAATTAAACAATTGTATGCTATTGAAACACAATATAAGCTGAACTCGGTTAATAGTCAATAGCAAAAACGCCGAAAAACTTATGTTTTGCGCCATTTTGAGGAGTGTGTGATGTTAAAAAAGGTAATTTGTTTAATGAGCTTGTCCATAGCTCTCTCCGGTTGTACAAGAGAGGTCTATTTGCAAGCCGTTCCTTGTGAAGATTGTAAGCCATGCCCTTGCGATAATGCTCAAACCGGTGATTGTTGTCCGGAAACGGCAATGCAAACGGAAATTCAGGTTTATCAGATAGAAGATGTAACACCGGCCCCGGCTTGCGGACAAGTTGCAGCACCGCGTAATTGCCGTAAAGTTTGCCGTCAGGTTGAAATTACGGAATAAATGCAGATCCTTTGATGAAGAGACTCTTAAATAAGGGTCTCTTTTGTTGTATTTAAATGTCATTAAAAAAAGAGCTTGCAAAAAGAAGGATATGGAGTATATCTACCCCACAAAAGAGGTGTAAAATGGCAGAAAGTAAATTTATTGAAATCAAAGGTGCAAGAGAACATAACCTTAAAAATGTAAATATCTCTATCCCGAAAAATCAACTAACGGTTATTACGGGACTTTCCGGTTCGGGCAAGTCCTCTTTAGCGTTTGATACAATTTATGCCGAAGGACAACGCCGTTATGTGGAGAGTTTATCTGCTTATGCCCGTCAGTTTTTGGATTTGATGAAAAAGCCTGATGTCGATTCTATTGAAGGGCTTGCACCGGCAATTTCCATTGAACAGAAAACAACCTCACATAATCCGCGTTCTACCGTTGGGACAATTACGGAGATTTATGACTATATGCGTCTTCTGTGGGCCAGAGCAGGGACTCCGTATTCCCCCGCAACCGGTTTGCCGATTGAAGCTGAAAGTGTCAGCCAAATGACGGATAAAATTTTAGCCTTGCCGTTGGGGAGTAAAATCATTATCACGGCTCCGATGGTGAAAGACCGCAAAGGGGAGTTCAAAAAAGAGTTGGAAGGTCTGCTTAAACAAGGGTATCAACGGGCGAAAATTGACGGTGAAATTTACGATCTGGAAGAGCCTCCGTCTTTGGAAAAAAATATCAAACATAACATAGAAGTGGTGATTGACCGTCTGATTATTAAATCTGAAGATATGCGCGAACGTGTGTCGCAATCCGTTGAAGCGGCGTTAAAAATCGGCAATGATGTCCTCTATGTGGAGAATATGACAGATGCTTCCCGTTTTGTTTGTTCGGCCAAATATGCCTGTCCGGTTTCAGGGTTTACGATAGAAGAAATTGAACCGCGTCTTTTCTCTTTTAATAATCCTCAGGGGGCTTGTCCGCATTGTGACGGTTTAGGAGCAAGGCTCTATATGGATGAAAAGCTGGTTGTACCTAATGTGGAAAAAAGCATCTCTCAAGGTGCTGTTGCGCCATGGTATGGCTTTAAGGCCGCTTTTTACAAACAGACCTTGATTTCCTTATGTGATTTTTTAGGTGTTTCCGTCAATACACCGTGGAAAGATTTACCGGAAAAGGCGAAAAACGTTATTTTGTATGGTTCGGGTAATGTCTGTGTGCCGTTATATTTTTCCTCATTCGTTACGGATAAACCTTTTGAAGGGGTTATTCCGAATATGGAACGACGTTTTCTGGAAACGGATTCGGCCGCTTCTCGGGAAGAACTTTCGCATTATCAATCGGCTGCGCCTTGTACATACTGCCAAGGGAAACGCCTGAAGCCGGAAGCTTTAGCCGTAAAGATCTGTGGCAAAGATATTATGGAAGTGTCTGATATGTCCGTAAAGCAAGCGCTCAAATGGTTTGCTGAGGTAGAACCGCAACTCAGTCCGCAAAAAGCCCAAATAGCCCATAAAATCTTAAAAGAAATCATTGACAGACTGCAGTTTTTGAACAACGTCGGTTTGGAGTATTTAACTTTATCACGTCAGTCCGGCGGATTGTCAGGTGGTGAGTCTCAACGTATTCGTCTAGCCTCGCAAATCGGCTCCGGGCTAACCGGTGTGCTTTATGTTTTGGATGAACCGTCTATCGGTCTGCACCAACGGGATAACGACCGCCTGTTAGAAACATTGACCCGTCTGCGTGATATCGGAAATACGGTGATTGTGGTTGAACATGATGAAGATGCTATTCGTGCTGCCGATTATCTGGTGGATATGGGATTAGGTGCCGGTGAGCAGGGTGGAAATGTGATTGCAGAAGGGACGGTTGCTGAAGTCCTTAAAAACAAAAACAGCCTGACAGCCCAATATTTGAACGGACAAAAAGAAATTGCCGTTCCCCGCCGTCGCCGTAAAGGGAACGGAAAATTTTTGCAACTGACCGGTGCCACCACGCATAACCTGAAAAATGTAGATTTGAAAATTCCGCTCGGTACGCTGACCCTGGTTACCGGGGTTTCCGGTGGCGGTAAATCTTCTTTAATCTTAGAAACTTTATTCAAGGCCCTTAATTGCGAGTTGAACGATTCCAGAGAGCCGGCCGGGAGTTATAAATCTCTCAAAGGCTTAGAGAATATTGATAAAGTCATAGATATAGATCAATCCCCGATCGGGCGGACACCTCGTTCCAATCCGGCCACCTATACGGGGCTGTTTACATATATCAGAGATTGGTTTGCAGAGCTTCCTTTAGCCAAAGCACGCGGCTATCAGGCGGGGCGTTTTTCTTTCAATGTCCCGGGGGGAAGATGTGAAGCTTGCAAGGGGGACGGTGTTACTAAAATAGAAATGAACTTTCTCCCCGATGTCTATGTAGAATGTGAACAATGCCACGGCAAGCGCTTTAATCGTGAAACATTGGAAGTGACCTATAAAGGGAAATCCATTGCGGATGTTTTGGATATGACGGTTGATGAAGCTCACACTTTTTTTGAGAATATTCCGGCCATTCGCACCCGTTTGGAACTCTTACAAAAAGTAGGCTTGGGGTATATTCATCTTGGTCAACAGGCCACAACGTTATCCGGTGGGGAAGCCCAAAGGATAAAGCTCTCCAAAGAACTCTCCAAACGGTCTACGGGGAAGACATTATATATTCTGGATGAACCGACAACCGGTCTGCATTTTGAAGATATCAACAAGCTCTTAAAAGTGTTGCAGGCATTGGTGGATCAGGGGAATACCGTGGTGGTGATAGAGCATAATCTGGATGTGATTAAAGTTGCGGATTATATCATAGATATGGGGCCGGAAGGTGGTGACGGTGGCGGTAAAATTATTGCAACCGGAACGCCTGAAGAAGTGGTAAAACAAGCCAAAGGCTACACCTATAAGTATCTTAAAGAAAAGCTCAAATAATCAAAGGGAAAGTTTACCATGCCGATGTATCATCTGAATAATCTAAAAATGCCATTGGAAGTATCAGAGGCTGAAGTTGTATCGCGTATAGCTTCTCAATATGCCGTTGCGCCGGAGGATATTTGCCTGATAAAAAAATCCCTTGATGCCCGAAATAAACAGCACCTTTATTTTATCTATGCGGCGGAAATAAATACTGCAAAAGAATTGAGCGTAACGCCTGATTTACAACCTTTTACCCCACAACCTCCGTTAGATTTTACTGCCTCAAAAACATCCTTTCATCGGCGGCCGATTATTGTAGGAAGCGGTCCTTCCGGTATGATGGCCGCAATCTGTCTGGCGGAAGCAGGGGCAAAGCCGTTAATTATAGAACGCGGTGCTCCGGTTCATGAACGCCAAAAAGATGTGCAGAATTTTTGGAAAACCGGTCAGCTTAAAACGGAAAGTAATGTCCAATTCGGGGAGGGCGGTGCCGGTACTTTTTCAGACGGCAAACTGATGACCGGGATAAAAAAAGATGCCTTTACCGCTAAGGTGATTGCGGAGTTTATCAAGGCCGGTGCACCTAAAGAAATTGCCTATCTCGCCAAGCCGCATATCGGGACGGATAATCTGGTTTCTCTGGCGGAAAATATTCGCCATAAAGTGGAGAGTTTAGGCGGAGAATATCTCTTTTATCACACTTTGCAGGATATTGTGGTTGAAGACGGAAAGTTGGTTGCTGCCGTTGTCACGGATAAAGAAGGAAAGACCGAAAAAATTGCCACCGACACCTTAATTTTAGCCCTTGGACATTCCGCCCGTGATACATTTTCCATGCTTTATGAACGGGGCTTAAATATCACTCAAAAGCCTTTTGCCGTCGGGGTACGGATAGAACATCGCCAGTCGGATATTAACCTGGCTCAGTACGGCAAAGTTTTCGCCACCTCACCTTATGTCGGTGCAGCAGATTATAAACTCGCTGTCCATTTGCCGAACAATCGTTCCGTCTACACATTTTGCATGTGCCCGGGTGGAGTTGTTGTCGGTGCAACCAATTTGCAAGGTCATGTCGTTACCAACGGGATGAGTGAGTTCAAAAGGGATAAGCAAAACGCAAATGCCGCTCTGCTGGTCAATGTGGATGAACGTGATTTCGGTTCAGCCCATCCGTTGGCCGGTATGTATTTTCAAGAAGAACTGGAAAAGAAAGCTTTTGAACTGGGTGGTAAAAATTATTTTGCTCCGGTTCAGTTGGTGGGGGATTTTCTCCAATCTAAAGCCAGCACCCATCTGGCCAAGGTCAAACCGAGTTATCTTCCCGGGGTAACGCCGGCAGATTTTCGCAAACTCTTTTCCCAAGAACTGTATCAGGCCCTGCAAGAAGGCATTAAAGCAATGAATAATAAACTGAAAGGCTTTAGCTCTCCTGATGCCGTTTTAACGGCCGTAGAAAGCCGATCTTCCTCTCCGGTACGCTTGGTGCGTGATGAAAATAACATGAGTAACATTGCCGGCATTTACCCCATAGGCGAGGGGGCTGGATACGCCGGCGGAATCACTTCGGCTGCTGCAGACGGGGTAAAAACCGTATATAAACTCCTTCAGCGATAACTCAATCAACAAGACGTTGCACTTCTGCCGGTTCAATATGAATGGCTTTCCCCGGGCAAACCGTAGCGCACATACCGCATCCGATACATTTATTTTCCGGAATAATCGGATATTGTTTCCGCTCTTTGATGATAATTTCTCGTGGGCACTCTCGGGCACACAAACCGCATTTGATACACTTTTCCGTATCCACAACGGCCGTGCCGATTTTTGTTCTTCTCTTTTCTGCCAACGTGAGTTTTTTCAAAGCACCGGACGGGCAAACTTTAGAACATTTATGACACCGATAACTGCAAAATGTTCCGTTGTATTCCAGATGAGCAAACGGATGCTCCAAGGTGGCCGGTTTCAAAACTTTCATCGGGCATTTTGCCACGCACAGATTGCAATTTAAACAACGATTGGCAAAGCTTTTCAAATTTCTTGCACCGGCAGGTAATATGGCCTTTTTGACTTTCTCTTCCACAAAGTTTTTAAGGAAAACACCGCCCTTAACCGCCACGCCGAAAGCCACCAAAATCAATCCGCTTTTGAGGAGTTGCCGTCTTTTCGGATTAAACTTAATTTCTTGCACTTCCGTAGGCTTTCTTCCGTAAAACAGAGCTTCATGTGGACAATGCGCAAGGCACTTAAAACAACGCACGCAGGTTTCATTATCAATGCGGTGTTCTTTGACGTTAATGCATCCGGCAGGGCAACTTCTGGCACAAACATTGCACCCCACACATTTACTTTTATCAATCTGTAAACGACAAAGCGACCAACGGGAAAATACCCCTAAAAATACCCCGACAGGGCAAATACTTGTGCAGAAAAACCTCTTCTTGAAAAAGACCAAAACGGTTAAGGCTAAGAGAAATCCTATTCCGTATCCGGCCCCGCTCATAGCCGAACCGAAAATGGTGTACGGATCTACCAGACGGAGCAAAACGACCGTTCCGCCGCATAAAGTCCCAAATAAAATGACCGCTAAAAGATAACGCCACGGTGAAGGTGTCATCGGTCGGAAAGGCCTCTTTTTGTAAAACGGCTTGAACAAGAGAGTAAGCAGTTCCTGAAACAGCCCCAACGGACATAACGTAGAGCAATATATCCGCCCGAAAAGCAAAGTCAAAATCAGTAAAATCCCCAGCAGAGCAATGTAAAAAGTGCTAAACGTAACCAACACTTGCTGCAATAAAGGGATAACCTGCACATTGAACACCCGTATTCTATAAAAATGGGCCATAAACGCCGTGATAGATAAAATAAGGACTGTAAGCGCAATTATCGTTCTGATTCTAAGAATGTTTTTCTGTTTCATATTACCTCCGATGTTGAGAGGAATATATAAATTTTTCCGTTTTGCGTCAAGCAGATATTTCCCGTCTTTCAACAGAAAAATCACAAAAAAGCGGCAGATATTTCACCGCCGCACTTTGCTTTAATGTGAACCTGTTTTATTTCAGCTTGTCATACACATTATCGTCCACCGGTTCCAACCATTCCGTTGATCCGTTTTCGGAGGGCACTTCAACCGCAATGTGAGTAAACCAACTGTCTTTAGCTGCGCCATGCCAATGCTTGGTTTCTGCCGGAATATTAACCACATCACCAACATGTAATTCCCGCGCCGGTTCTCCCCAAGCCTGGTAATATCCCCGTCCTGCCGTTACCAACAAAATTTGTCCGCCATTGTGATGAATATGCCAGTTGTTACGGCATCTCGGCTCAAATGTAACGTTAAACATCCCCACACCGCCGATATTGATCGGTTGCAGATAACTTTTACCGATAAAATATTTTGCATAAGCGGTATTTTCTTTTCCAAAACCGAAGAGAACGCTTTTAGCCTTAGTCTCGGAAGCAATTTTCAAAATTTCGGTTACATCTTCCTCGCTCAATCCGTTGTGCTTACCGATAGCAATATGACTGTTGAGCTGACTTTCTGCCCCGTCCAATGTTGCCAGCATGGCTATGGTGGCTAATTCACGGGTTTTCCAATCCACATTGTCACGGGCAAAAATATCTCCAAACAGATGAGATTTCAAATATTCATCAATTGCCGGAGCAAAATCAAACAACGGCCCTTTAACTTCCGTCCCCACTAACTTTGTCTGATGAACCGTTCCATAAACCAAAGCACTTTCTTGCGGACGAGGGGAGGGTAAAGCGCCGGCCTCATCTTTATTGCCCCGAGCTTCCTCAAGATTCATCAAGGTGTTAAGGGCGTTCAAACTCCGTGGAAAACCGGTGTATGCGTAAAGTTGTACTAAAATTTCTTTAAATTCATTCACGCTGACGCCATGATCCAAGCCCTTCGCTAAAGCTTCCCGTAAACCGCTCTGATTTCCTTGTGTGGCGTACGCTGCAGCCTCCGCAATAGCTTGTTGTTTCAATCCTAAAGTTTCTGCCATGGCACATTCTCCCAAAAATAAACCGGCTCCCAAAAGTCCGGATAAGATATATTTGTTTATACGCATAAATTTTCTCCGCTTATAAGACATCCTTCCTGCACGATAAATAAAATAATTATTAAATTCAAGTATTTTCAACGCAAGCGCAAGGTGTTTTGTAAAGATTAACAAACATAATTTTTTACTTGATTATATAAAAATGTTGTATATACTCGGGGCACATTTGTTGGTGTAATCCGCGGACGTGGTGAAATTGGTAGACACGCCAGACTTAGGATCTGGTGGCTTTGCTGTGAGAGTTCGAGTCTCTCCGTCCGCACCATCTCTTTTTTAGGGGTGGTCTTGTTTGAAAAGAGAATTAAAAACATGGAAATCAAAGAAGTAAAATCCAAAGGCTTGAGCCGTGAATATGAGGTAACAATCAAAGCGGCAGATTTTAATACCGCTGTTGAAAATAAATTAAAAGAAATCTCTAAAAAGGTAACAATGGCCGGTTTTAGAGCCGGTAAAGTGCCGTTTGCTATGGTAAAACAAAAATACCAGGGCAACGCGATGAGTGAAACCTTAGACGATATGTTGCGTGATGGCGTAAATGAGGTTTTGAAAGAAAAGAAAGTTCGCCCGGTCTTCACTCCGGATGTAGATTTGAAAAAGTTTGAAGAAGGCAAAGATGTTGAATTCAAGGTTTCTATGGAAATTATGCCGGAAATTGAACTCAAAGATTTTGCTGCAATCAAGGTTGAAAAGCCTGTTGCCGATGTTCCTGCCGAAGAAGTTGAAAAAGCTTTGAACTACATGGCAGAAAGCCGTCGTGATACCACAAAAGTGGAAGAAGATCGTGCCACCGTTAAAGGCGATATTGCCGTGATTGATTTTGTCGGCTCTATCAACGGTGTAGAATTTGAAGGCGGTAAGGGGGAAGCTTATCCTCTGGAAATCGGTTCAAATTCCTTTATTCCGGGCTATGAAGAACAGCTTATCGGTAAGAAAGTCGGCGATGTTGTTGACGTTAAAGCTACTTTCCCGGAAAACTATCATGCCAAAGACTTAGCCGGTAAAGAAGCTCTGTTTGTTACCACAATCAAAGAAATCAGAACCATCAAAAAAGCAGAAGTTAATGATGAGTTTGCTAAATCCATGGGTGAAGAAAATCTGGATAAGTTGAAAGAAACGGTTAAATCCAGAATTGCACAGGATTATGAAAACGCTTCTAAGATGAAGGTTAAACGTTCTCTCCTGGATGCTTTGGACAAGGCTTATAAGTTTGATGTTCCGGAGAAGTTGGTTGAGATGGAATATGATGCCATTGTTAAACAGTACGAAGCCGCTAAAAAGAACAATCAGCTTGACGAAGACGAGAAGAACAAAAAAGAAGCCGATCTTTTGAAAGAATATAAAGAGATTGCCGTTCGTCGTGTAAAATTGGGCTTATTGTTGGCAGAAGTTGGTAATGAAGGCAAAATTGCCGTTACTCAGGAAGATCTCAACAAAGCTATCATGAACGAGGCTCAGCGTTACCCGATGCAGGCAAAAGCAATTTTTGACTTTTATCTGAAAAACAAAGATGCCGTTGAGCGTCTGCGTACCTCCGTTTATGAAGAAAAAGTAATGGATTACGTTCTCTCTAAAGTAACCACAACCGAGAAGAAAGTTTCCGTTGAAGATCTTTATAACTTTGATGAAAAAGCCGCTTAATCGTTGCTTTATCACCACAAAATTTAAGAGCAGGGTGTCTTTTCTCCCTGCTTTTTTTGTGTGGCTTAAAAACCTCTTGACTTTTGTAAAAATAGAACTAAAGTAGAACAAAATTTGAACA
>CAYPIZ010000032.1:0-9349 GCA_964410935.1 uncultured Acetobacter sp.
TAACCGACACTGCCCTCAAGGGAAATGTCTATCAATTTTGCGGCTTCAACGGCAAATTCCATCGGGAGTTTTTGCATAACCTCTTTGCAGAATCCGTTGACAATCAGGCTGATGGCGTCTTCTTCGGAAAGGCCGCGTTGTTGACAATAAAACAGCTGTTCTTCGCTGATTTTGGAAGTGGTGGCCTCGTGCTCCAAAATGGCGGATTTGCAGGCGTTTTCAATGTAAGGAACGGTGTGAGAACCGCAAGTTTTCCCGATAAGCAAGCTGTCACATTGGGAGTAATTACGCGCGTTCTCCGCCCCTCTGCTAACCTTGACTAAACCACGGTAGGTCTGGTCTGAAAAGCCGGCGGAAATCCCCTTGGAGATAATGCGGGAAGTGGTGTTTTTGCCGAGGTGGATCATCTTGGTGCCGGTGTCGGCTTGCTGGTGATTGTTGGTCAGCGCAACGGAATAAAATTCCCCCTTGGAATTATCCCCTTTCAAAACGCAAGACGGGTATTTCCAGGTTACGGCTGAGCCGGTTTCTACCTGTGTCCACGAGATTTTGGCATTGTCACCGTCACACAAGGCACGCTTGGTGACAAAGTTGTAGACACCGCCTTTGCCGTCCTTATCCCCCGGATACCAGTTTTGAACGGTGGAATATTTGACTTCTGCATCTTTGTGAACCACAATTTCCACAATCGCGGCGTGGAGCTGGTTTTCATCCCTTTGCGGAGCCGTGCAGCCCTCTAAATATGAAACATAACTTTCCTCATCGGCAATGATCAAGGTGCGTTCAAATTGTCCGGTATTCTTGGCATTGATGCGGAAATAGGTGGAAAGCTCCATCGGGGATTTTACCCCCTTGGGGATGTAAACAAAAGACCCGTCCGTAAAGACTGCGGAGTTTAGGGCTGCGAAAAAGTTATCCGTATACGGCACAACCGACCCCAGATATTTTTTCACTAAGTCGGGGTGCTCTTTGACGGCCTCGGAAATGGAACAAAAGATGATGCCCTGTTTTTTGAGTTGGGCTTTGTATGTGGTGGCAACCGAAACGCTGTCAAACACGGCGTCAACCGCCACAACTCCGGCAAGGGCTTCTTGCTCTTTCAACGGAATACCGAGCTTGTTGTAGGTGTCCAATAACTTGGGGTCAACCTCATCTAAGCTCTTCGGTGCAACGGTTTGCTTGGGGGCGGAGTAATAAAATAAATCCTGATAGTCTATCTTATCATAGCGGACTTTGGCCCACGTCGGTTCTTTGAGGGTCTGCCAATGACGGAAAGCTTTTAGACGGCTCTCCAGCAACCAGTCCGGTTCTTCCTTTTTTTGGGAAATAAGGCGGATAATATCCTCATTCAGGCCCTTGGGGGCAACATCTGTCGCAATGTCCGTGGTGAAGCCAAACTTGTATTTGTCGCCACTCTCATCGACAATTTCAACCTTATTCGCACACATGTTTTTTATCTCTAGTACATAGAGGTTCTAACGGCAAAATAAACCATTGCCCAAACCAGAGCCATGCAAATGAAAGCTAAAATCTTGCTCTTTTCATAGTCTTTGTAGACACGCCACATGGCAGTTACGCACATGAGGGAATAAACCACAACGGCTAAAAAAGAAACCACATATAAAAACAGCCACACAAAGTTTGCAGAACTGTCCCGAATTACGGAAAGATTTTTCCAAAGCATACGGAAAAAGTTTACATCATAATTGACGTGCTGCTTTAAGTTGATCATCAAAAAACGGCTGACGAAACCTAAAACAGTGAGGCCTAAAACGGAATATCTCCAAAAAGTTTCCGATAAAGAGCACTTGCCATCATAAAAACGTGAAAACATCTATGTAACCTCCGGTTTTGTTATTTACCCTTTTTATAAGCGGTTTCTTTTTTTAGTGCAACTGCTTTTTAGAAAAAACTTATAATATTTTTGTATTTTTTCAGCCCGAGTTCTTTCTGTTTTTCAGCAATATAGCGGTGGAGTTCACCCCAGTTTGTGTTTTCTTTGATGAAAGCACGGGCCTTTTCCGGCGATTTGGAGAGCTGGATGTCAATCACATGGGTTAAGATTTCATAAGCGGCCGGGCTGATTTTATCAAAATCCAGATGCATCTTTTTCTCCGCATCAAAGAAGATTGCTTTGTGCTTTAACAGCGTGTTGAACTCTATCAAATCAATAATTTTATAAGTTTCCGTCGGGAAAATCGGCTCCGAACGGAGGAGCAACCGAAACGCCCAGGTGGTGTAAATCTGCTTTAAGCGAAATTCCGTGATGACACCTTGTTTTACGTATTCCGGCATGAAGGAAATGGAAACCGTATCGGCTTTGTTTTCTTCAATAATGGATTTGCAAATACCCGGGGAGTTTTGATACTCGGAAGACGGGCCCAAAGAGTGGCCGTTTTCGTGCCCGATAACAAACAGGTGATCCGCCTCCACATCATAGTATTGATGAAATTCCGGTGCTAAAAACGTATCCAGCATTTTTTGGGTGCGAGCGGGGTCATGCGACAGGCGAACCTGACGGTGATAAACGTTTCTTCTGCCCCCACCGGTCTTCACGGCGAGCTTGTCATTGTTGGGCAGATTTTGTGCCAAAGTCATCCCGCCACGGCATTGCGCATAATCACCGGTCAGGGCCACCAAATCCACATCAACCATGGTTTGCTTTATTTCCGAATCGGGCTTAAAGTGTTGCTCATACTTTTCTTGAAACGGCATCAAACCGCAGAGCTTCGGCATGGTTTCTTTAAATTTCAGCAAGAGCTTTGAGCCCTCGTTATTGACTATCCCCACCCGAACGCCGAGCATATCTTTGGCCACAACTTCAATCTTGTGCAGGGCAATCAGTTCTGCCAGTTCTTTATTTTCCAGCACGGTTGAGGTGAGCTCATCATCATAGTTTTCACGGCTCAAAGTAAACTCCAACGGGGTGTCTTGCATCATGGCCCAGTGCTTATCGGCAAGCATATCCATGTCTTCGTTGTTTTGGAGAAGGGCTTGCGCCTGCCAGGAAAGGAACTCGTTAAACAGCTCGTTCGTGCTATAATGGGCGGCCACTTCCAACTCATTTGCCATAGCGGAAAATTCTTCTTTGAAATATTCCGTATAGTCAATTGCCCGTAAAAATTCACCATCACGAACCACCATGGTGCGCGCACTTAAAATGCGTTTGATCTCCGCAACTTTGCCTGCTTCAAACATTTTAAGGAGGATTTGATGAAATTCCGCCACGCTCAAATCTGCCGGATAAAAGTTTTTTCCGGCCGGGGTGGAAAGCCCTTTGAAAACGGTGATCTGTTCTTTATCAATACCGTTTAAGCCGGCAACACCGTTGAGGGAATTAAACAACTTTAAGGCCAAAGCAGCGTGCTCGTCCCCGTCGGCAGCGGCTAATTCCAAAGCTTGCTTTTGGGCAATGTTGTGCGGATTGTCTTGTTTGAGGGCAACCGTATTTAAGATCTTGGCTGCGGCAACCAAATGTTGCAGCGCTTTTTTATCCCCTTCGGCAAGGGCTTTATAGGCTTCGGATTCCGGTGAAACGAGGGTGACGGTGGTCATCTCTTCCGTTGTCATCTTTTGAAGCTCTTCAACACTGTAATTCAGTTCATAGCCGTTATAAGTTTTTGTCATCTAAAGGTACCTCCACGGTTTTAAAGTGATAAAATTTGATTTCGGAATTGGTGTTTTCCGGATTGATGTTAAGCTTGGTGAGGCAATCGGCATAAGCGTTTGCGGTTGTCTCTTCCGGCAGCAGTAAGGCTTCTTTTACCCCGAAGCGGCAATAAACACCGGTGTGCTTTTGTTTAAGATAACTCTTGCTGCGCGCTTTGGCAACAAAAGAGGAGAGCAAAAAGAGTCTTTGCGGGGTTTCGCCCTCGGGAAGCTTGGATAAGGCCGTTAAAATATTCTGTTTTACGGAAACATCGGTTGCGAGTTCACAAACGGTTTGCGTTTGGCTGATCAGGCAGATTTTCAGATTTTGCAAGAGGTAGGTTTCTGCCGTAAAATCCGGTTCTTTTTGTGTTAAAGTCAGCTCTTTCAAAGCGGTGTGATAACGCTGAACAAAGGCTTTTAAATTCTGTTCTTCCAGGGCTAAAACATCATCTTTATCCGGTTCTTTTTTATCTGCCTCGGGGAAAAGCGTCTTTAAGAAAGTGACGGTTTCCGGTTTGATTTCCGCATTCAAAACACTCTGATAAGATACGCTCTGCGGGATGAGCTTTAAGGTGTGTATGGTCGGGGTGTATGCCGATAAATCTTTGAAAAAATGAATATCACTTTCTTCTTGGGTTACGTGCATTTTCGGGTTAAGAAAACGGGCAATCTGCGTGATGCGGTTTTGTTCTTTTTCGGAAATTTCTTTGGCAAAACTTAAGCGTGTGCTACTGGGGGCTAATCCGGAGAAAGTTACCGCCAGAATTTCCGCATTTTCAAAGGTCAGCTTTTCAGGCAGAAGAACAGCCCTGATACGACGCGGATTGGCGGTCATAAACAGCGTTATCGGGGCAGAATTTTTATACCACTCCTGCTCGGTACGGGAAGGGGTATAAGCTGTCAACGTGCGGGAGGTCTTGTTCAGTGTGGAACTAAAACAGAAAATGTTTAGCAACAGGATCATCACCCCTAAAACGGTGAGGATGATTTTTTTAATGCGTTTCTGACGTTCTTTTTTCTTGTTCACATAAATCAGCATGGGTTATTCCTTCGGCATGCGGATTTTGTGCTTTTTCATATTTTCTTTGGAAATGCGAATAATCAGCTCTTCCAGTTCGGTTAAGATTTTCTCGTCAATATCCTGCACCAAGGGCTTTTTTTGCAGAACCAGTTTGTAATATTGCTCGCCGTTTTCACAGTCTTTCCAATACCGAACATCACCGTTATGGTAGCTGTTTGCCTGCAGATTGGCCTCCATTTTATCCAAGGCGGCAACAATCTTTGCTTCACGGGTTTCCCGTTTTTCATATTCCCGATACAAGGCGGAAATTTTGGTGTTTAGCGGTGGCGGAAGCAAGCTCTTTAATTCTTTCATCGCGGCGGCTTCTTTGGTGGCTTTTTCTTTTCTTAACTCCGGATTAGTCAGCTGATTGGCCACGGTGTAGTCACCGGCTTTGCCCTCGGCAATATCATGCACCAGTGCCAATTCCAACATCTTGGTGTAATCGGCTTTTCCTTGCAGATAAGGGGCAATTAACATCACTAAAAAGGAGAGCTTGAAAATATGCATAGCGTCATTTTCCGTGCTGCCGTCAAACAAAAGTAAATCTCGTTTAACAATGCAAACTTCTTCTAAGGCGTGCATAAAATTGGCGATTTTTTCAATCCGTTTCATAGCTCTCCTTGGGTGATAAGTCTATTTTGCGTTTTTGCCGATAAACTTCTTACCGTTCATATAAGGTTGCAACTTGGCAGGAATGCGAACCGTTCCGTCTGCCTGTTGGTGATTTTCCATAAACGGAGCCAAAATACGCGGTGTCGCAATACCGGTGTTGTTCAAGGTGTGGGCAAATTTCACTTTGCCGTCTTTATTGTCACGGTAACGCAAGTTGGTACGGCGAGCCTGCCACTCGGTAATGTTGGAGCAAGAGTGGGTCTCACGATAGCAATTCTGTGACGGTGTCCAGGCTTCCAAATCGTATTGACGATATTTCGGCGCGCCCATATCACCGGTACAAATTTCCAAAACCTGATAAGGCAATTCCAAATCCTGCAAAACTTCCTCAGAGATGTGGAGCAGATTTTGATGCCATTTTTCACTCTCGGCAATATCGTTTTTGCAGATAACAAACTGTTCGGTTTTCAAGAACTGGTGCACACGAACCAAACCGCGGGTGTCTTTACCGGCAGCACCGGCCTCACGACGGAAGCACGGGGAAAATCCGGCATACAAAATCGGCAAATCGTTTTCGGATAAAATTTCATCGGCATGCAGGGAATTTAACACCAATTCAGCCGTGCCGGAAAGATACAGATCATCAGACGGCATATAGTAAATTTCATCTTGAGAAAACGGCAGATACCCCATACCGTACAGCGGTTTTTCTTTTGCCAAAGACGGTACGGTAATGGTGGTGAAACCGTGTTCCGTTAATTTATCCAAAACCATCATGTGCATTGCCAATTCCAGACGGGAAAGTTCGTTCTTAATGGCATAGGTTCTCGCACCGGAAACTTTGGTGATACGCTCCATCTCGGACCAGTTGTTAAATTCCATCAACTCAACATGATCTTTCGGGGTAAAGTCAAACTTTGTCGGTTCGCCAACACGTCTGATCACCTTGTTACCGGATTCATCCGGCCCAACAGGAGATTGTGGGCTGGGGAGGTTCGGCATACGCCACATAATAGCATCATATTTTTGTTGTTCTTCGGCCAGTTTGTCTTGTTCTTTCTTTAATTCTTCGCCTAATTCTTTACTTTTGGCAATGATAGCAGGACGCTCTTCCGGAGAGGCGGATTTGATGGAGTTGCTGAGTTTATTCTTTTCTTCTGCCAAAGCCTGTGAAGAGGTTTTGAGCTTTGCCACGTCTTTATACAAAGCAATCAGCGCATCAACGTCAACTTCTTCTGTTGTATAGCCTTTTTTTGCCAATCCTTCTTTAACCAGATCAGTGTTTTCAACAATAAATTTAATGTCTAACATGTGTGTTATCCTTCTTTTTTAATATCAAAATCTTTTGTGCAGATTATCCGTTTTTAAAATAAAAACAACATAAAAATGATGCCGCTTTTTAAAAAACTCAAGCAAGCGGCAAAATTTTTAAGCGTTAGGATTGTTCCGATTTTTGGCGATTATTTTTTCGCGGGCGAGACGGGCTCTTTCTTTGAGGTCCGTCGGCCGGTCGGGCTTTTGTGGTGCAGCGTTTTTTTTTAAGCCTTCCTCTTTTGGGGCTTCCTTTTTTAACAGGGCCTCATAGGCGAAGAGGATCTTCCGCTCATCACTTGTCTCATCATATTGCATTTCACAAACGTAAAGCTTGGTAATGTCTTTGAATTTCTCTATGGTTTCAGGCTGGATTCCTTCCAGAATGATGACGTCATTATCGGTATGATAAAGCTCAATATTCCGATTGGCCTCATTGAGCCGAAACGTCGGGTTTTGCGGCTTAACCCCGTTAGAAAAAATCAGGGCCATAATTTCCCCTAAATCGTTTTCCAATAACTCATAAACATTGCGAGATTTCTTTTTCGGCGCTGCCATTTTTGTTTCCTCAACCCTGGTTAATCTGGTGTCATCATAGGGCGGATTTGTTAATATTTTCTTATTAAGCGGCGGAAAAATGCAGCCATTTTTTTGTTGCAAACTAAAAAATATATGCTATAAACACCCCAATATTAACAAATTAGAGAACAAGAAAAGAGGTGATTTAAGTGGTTCAGGTTACTGTTATCGGTAATGATGTCGCACAGTCTTTGAAGATTTTGAAAAAGAAAATGCAACGTGAAGGTATCTTCCGTGAGATGAAACTCCGTCGTTGTCATGAAAAGAATTCCGAAAAGAAAGCACGTCGTCAGGCTGAAGCTATCAGACGCTCCAGAAAGCAGTTGCGTAAGCGCTTAGATATTGAAGGCTTCTAATCTATCGGAAGTTAATTAAAGAGCCCTAATCTTAACCATAGATCGGGGCTCTTTTTATATTTGGAGAATAACAATAATAAAAAACGCCTCTGAAAGACAGAGGCGCATGCATTTTTAAGCAATCTTTTCCACTTGGGTGAATTCCAAATCAACAGGGGTGTATCTGCCGAAGATGGAAACCGATACTTTCAGGCGGGATTTCTCGGTGTCAATTTCTTCAACCACGCCCACGAAGGAGGCAAACGGTCCGTCAATCACTCTTACCTGTTCACCGATTTCAAAATAAATCTCGGTTGTCGGACGCTCAATCCCTTCTTCAATCTGAGACATAATCCGCTGAACTTCCGCCTCACTGATAGCTTGCGGTTTGTTGTGACTTCCCAAAAAGCCGCTGACACGCGGGGTATCTTTTACAATATGCCAGGTATCGTCATTCATCTCCATCTTCACCAAGATGTACCCCGGGAAGAATTTATGTTCGGCATTTACTTTGTTGCCCTTGCGGATCTCTACCACCTGTTCTGTCGGAACCAACACATCCAAAATGCGGTCTTCCATCTTTTTTAATACGGCCTGTTCACGAATAGAATCGGCAACCTTTTTTTCAGAGCCGGAATAAACGTTTACGACATACCAACGAGCAGCCATTATTTAAAACTCCTAATATTTGAAAATTGAACGAACGATAGCACCGAAAAACATATCTACAAAAAAGAAAAAGACGGAGGCAATTGCCACAATCACCAACACCATAACGGTTGCGCGCATAACATCTTTTTTTACAGGCCAGGTAACCTTTTTTACTTCTTGTTTAACCTGTCTTAAAAATTGCAGAGGACTTGTGTTTCCCATAGCTGTACCATCCAATTACGTTGATAAAAAACGGGCAGAATACACTTTGCCGAACCAAAGAGGCTTAGCATATCCTAACTCAATGTTGAAAACATATTAAATTATTTTCGGTGTGTCAATAAATATATTTAGGGTATTCAGTTTTTTCTTGAGGTAAAATTTTCCCCGTCAAATGTAAAAAATGACTTGATTTATTTTTTTTATGCGTGTATCTATCCTTTGTTGATGACACTAGGGGTATAGCTCAGTTGGTAGAGCACCGGTCTCCAAAACCGGGTGTCGTGAGTTCGAATCTTACTGCCCCTGCCAGTCCGGATAAAGGCGCTGAAAGGCGTCTTTTTTGTTGAAACTTAATCCTTATTTGTTGGTCTTTTTGAGGAAAGCTACGGCTAAAGAGATAAAGACCATGCCCAAGCTTATATACGCCAGCCCCAAAAGAAAACGCATGGCAAAGCCGTCAGAATAAGTGATGTAATAGGCGCTTCCCATAAAAGCAAGGGTTGTTACTATCATAAAATAAGGAATCCAGCCTATCGCCGCCAGATAATATGATGCCTTTGGGTAATGAGATATAAAGTGTGATAAAAATTTAGGCACGCGATTAAAACAAAGCATGACGACACAAATTATAAATAAAATAAAAATGATGTCTGCCGGATTTTCCAAACCGAATAAGGAAAGAGGCGTTTCTAAAACACCCGACAATCCGCCTAATACTAAAGCTTCCTTTGACCATAATTTCATTGTTTGTTCTCCTTTTCCTATTCAGTTTATAATAAATTTATTTATTTTTTCTTACGCTTTGTATGTATTAAAGCTCAACTTAGGTGATTGGGGGATTAAAAAAAACTCCCGTGGTGGGGAGTTTTGGTGACGAAATTAAAAGTAGTTAATCAGCCTTTTCTATGCTCGGCGGCGGTGTTCC
>CAYPIZ010000033.1:0-9243 GCA_964410935.1 uncultured Acetobacter sp.
GGATAGATACAATACCGGTGGCGTGAAATTTGCAAGAGACCATTCTGAGTGTATGAGAGAGGCAGAAGCTTTTAAGTTTTGGCCCAACTTTCGTAGTTGGTTTTATACGGAAGAACAACGTTATGAAACGGTTGTCAAATGGCATAAAGAGCGGGGAATTTGGGCGAGTTTTGTTCCATATCCTGGCGCTGTTCCTGTTTTAGTTAATTCTGTCAGAGATGATAGTGATTCTAGCCCCAGAAAATACAAGCAATGCATGTTGAAAAAAGGATATGTTGAACGTACAAACGATATTCCTGAAGCAAGCAATCTTTTTGTCTATAAGCCACAAAGTGTAAATCAGGATGCCCCACTGGATAGTACATATCCTTGATAAAAGATGTTGACAGAATAAGGAAAATTCGATACTTTCAACTCCGAAGAAAATTATTAATAAAACTTATTGCTTATGGAATTATTAAAAAGAATCGGGTCTATTTCCCTTACCTACGGAATAGGGCTCTTTGTCTATGGGGTTGTTTTATCGTTTTTGGTATCGATATCCAGCGATAAAATCTGGGCAGTGATGTTGCAATCAAGCTCTTTTGTTTTTCTGAACATCATGGTGCTTCTGATAATTTTTGTTGGATCAACTAAAAAGCATGAAGCTCTTATTGTTATTGCCATGCTGATCTTCGGAAATTTGATTTTAAATCAAGTCGGAACGACCTTTATATTTGGTGCTGATGCATTTAGCCTTAAATACAGGTGGTTTATGTATCTCCCCGTGGGTATGTTCTCTGTGTATCTTTTATACAGAATACTAGATGTATTTAAAATGTTCGGGCTTCTTTGGATTAGAAAAAATAAAAAGTTTTCTTCCTATTCAGAAGCAAAACAAAAACAATTAAATGGCTCTCTTTATTCCTCAATTGCAGGAACGGGGGCTTTGATGATTAGTGTTTTATGCTGGTTACTTGCTGGCGGCCCATTTTAAGATTAAAAGCTCTTCTTAAAAGAAGAGCTTTTTTTGTGTCAATTTTTAAAATTATATCCCCCTCCGGTTGCTTTATAAAAAGAAATCAAGTGTTGCAAAATAGTGGCATTAGCGTCAATCAGCGTTGTCTGTGCGGAAAGAAAA
Source organism: uncultured Acetobacter sp. (assembly GCA_964410935.1). GTDB lineage: Bacteria > Pseudomonadota > Alphaproteobacteria > RF32 > CAG-239 > CAG-267. The sequence continues at coordinate 1,121 of CAYPIZ010000033.1, forward strand.
TTTTGTTCTGCAGAAGCTAAATCCGTGAATTCTATTAAACCGTTCTGATATTTTAATTTTGTTAAATTAAAAATATTTTGCATGTTTTTTAGCGCATCGTTTGTATATATATCTGTTTTATATGCTTGTTCCACAGAGTAAATCGCATTTTTTAATTCTGCCAAAGCCGTTAAAATAACATCATTATAGTTTAAGAGTTCTTCTTCTCTTATATGCTTTTGTAATTCAATATTATTTGTCAATTGATTCCAATGCCAAATAGGAATACTGAATTCCGGTGCGTATCCGTAAATTTGTCGGTTATTACTAAATAAATTTTTTCCGCTTGTGGAAATATAGCCGAATGTGGCTCCAAGGGTTATGGTTGGGTAAAGAGAGGTTATAGCTTGGTTAACAACATTGTTTTGTGCCGATAAAGTACTTTCTGCATACAAAACATCCGGTCTGCTTTGAATAATGTTTAGAGGAAGCTTCTTTAGATTTTGAACATTGTATTTAAAGGGCGTTGATGTAATGTTTTTAGCATAACTGTTTACGCCTTTAGGTAAATTTTGGGGTAAAACACCCAATAAAACTGCAAGTGAATTTTTATAATTTTCAATTTGCACCTTAAGCGGTGGAATAGATGTTTTAGTGTTTTCTATAGTGAATTTTGCCTGATTAAGCGCCAGCTCATCGGTAATACCTGCTTTAAATTTTTGCTCTACAATAGCTAAGATTTCTTGCTGTAAACTTAGATTGTGTTCCGCAATGTTAAGTTGTTTTTGCGCTTTTCTCAAATTTACATAATTTGTAGCTATTTCAGCACTAATGCTGGTTTTTATATTTGCTTCAGAATAAGTTGCTCCTTTCATAAGTTCAAAATATTGGGTGGAAAGATAGCTCCCTTTACCCCAAAAATCCAATTCCCAAGAAGCGTCAAAGCCTGTTTTGAAATAGTTTGTGTCGTAAGTATAATCCATTAAACTACTTGCTTTACTGAAATCGTACGTTCCGTTAGCGTTGATCATCGGGAACATCTGTTTTGCGTTGATTTGGTAAGTATAACGAGCTTGAATTAAACGCTCTTTCGCTTGCTTTATGCTGAAATTGTTTTTTAGCGCCTGTTGAATCAGTGTATTTAAAATGTCATCATTGAAAATTTTGTACCAGTCAGTGGCCGGCGATAAAGAATTTTCTTTTAACTCTAAAGCTGTTTTGACTTGATCATCACTTAAAAAAGATGGTGCAGAATATTCTTGTCCGACATGACATGCGGAAAGTAAATACATCAAAAAGAACACAATGGTTTTACGCATCTTTGGTTTCCTCCTGTCTTGGTGCAAAATATTCTTTTATAGTTTCAAACAGAGCAAACAGAGCCGGAACAAAAATGATGCCGACTAGTGTGGCCATAATCATGCCGAAAAACACTGTTACACCTATGGAAATTTGTGAACTTGCTCCTGGACCTGTGGCAATAACCATCGGAAAAACACCTAAAATGAAAGTCATAGCTGTCATGAGAACCGCCCTAAATCTCTCGCCTGCTCCTTTTTGAGATGCTTCCAAAATACTTGCCCCTTTGTCACGATAATCTTTTGTAAATTCCACAATTAAAATAGCATTTTTTGCGGCTAAGCCGATAAGCAGGATGATGCCAAGTTGTGCATATATACTGAGAGGTAAATTGAATAAATGTAATCCGAGAAAAGCCCCAAGTACGGCAAAAACAGTTGAAAACATAACGGCAAAGGCTAACATCCAACTTTCATACAAGGCGACCAAGAACAAATAACAGAATATGACGGCCAAGCCGATTAAAATACCGACTAAACCACGAGTTTCTGCTTCTTGCAAGGAGAGAGCCGTCCAGTTAATGCCAAAACCTTTGGGTAGAACTTGTTTGGCTAAGGTTTCCATCTTATCCATAGCTTGTCCGCTACTAACCCCATTGGCCGCTTGTGCCGTTATTCCTGCTGCGGTATATAAATCATATCGATAAATAATTTTAGGTAAAATCTCTGTGGAGACATCAGTGAAACTTCCGACACGAATTAAATTTCCGGAATTTGATTTAACATATAAATTTTTGATATTTTCTATACTTCGCCTGTAGTCAAAATCGGCTTGCAATATAACACGATTGATTTGTCCGCTTAATGTAATATTATTAATGTAATTTGCACCTAAGTTATCTTGTAAAACAGCAAAAAAATTTGAGACAGGGACATTATAAGATTCAAGTTTTGTTCTATCTACGTTTAAAAATAAATGAGGCGTATCTGCTGTAAAAGTGCTAAAGGCATAAGCGATATCCTTGTCTTGATTGGCAGCGGCTAAATAGGTGCGTAAAGCTGTGTCAAGATCAGAAGGCGTTAAAGAGGTGTCCGTTTCTACAAGTTCCAATGATAAACCGTTACTTTGTCCGATACCGGGAACAGACGGCGGCGCAAAAAAATCAATTTCTGCAGAGGTGTCTTTTGCAAATTTTTTACCAAGTTTTGCAGTTATACTTTCAACGGAAAGTGCTTTGGATGTACGCTTATCCCAATTTTCTAATCCAACAACACCCAGAGCTACGTTTTCTCCACTTCCGCCAAGCAGACTATAACCGGCAACAGTAATAATGTACTTGACGCCATCCATTGCTAAAATATCATTGCTCATTTGTGCTAAAACTTTTTCCGTTTGATTGAGGCTGGAAATGCTGTCCAGTTGAACATTTGCAAAAATAATTCCTTGATCTTCCTCGGGCAAAAAAGAGTTTGCAGTTGTTTTAAAATAAAGCCCAATTAGCACAATAACACCAATAACGGCAAAAACGGTATACCATAAAAATTGGGATAAAAATGTAACAAGTTTAAGATACAGTGTTTTAAATTTATCCAGACCATTATTGAATAATTTGAAAAATCCCTTATCTGCACTTTTTTCTTCATGTTTTAAAAATAACGAACACAGCGCCGGACTTAATGTCAAGGCGTTAAAAGCAGAAAAGACAACAGACGTACCAATTGCAACGGCAAACTGTTGATAGATCTTTCCTGTAATCCCCACCATTAATCCTACCGGCACAAAGATAGCCAAGAGTACAAAAGTTGTGGCGATGATTGCGCTTCCGATTTGTTGCATAGCTTTGACGGAAGCATCATATGAGTTTAATCCCTCGTTGAGCATTAAATATTGCACTCTTTCAACCACAATAATGGCATCATCAACCACCAAGCCTATAACAAGAATCATTGCAAATAGAGTTAAAATATTAATATCAAATCCCAGAATGTAAATTACGATAAATGTAGCAATCAAAGAAACTGGAATAGTAATAAGAGGGATAAGAGTTGTTTTGAATTTTTGTAGGAAAAGATAAGTCACTAATATAACCAATCCAAAAGTTATGAATAATGTTTCAACAATAGCGCTAATAGAGGCTTTAACATAATCTGTTGAATCATAGGCGACTTTTATTTCCATATCTTGAGGAAAGGTTTTTGCCAGATTTTCTATTTCTTTTTTGACACCATCCATGGTTTTTAAAGCATTTGTATTTGGTGTTTGATTGAGTGCAATAATTACGGCCGGTGCATTGTCATATTTTGAGTTAATTTTGTAGGAATCTCTTCCTAGTTCTATCCGTGCAACGTCTTTTAAATAAATTGTCCCACCGTCTTCAGAAGTTGCTACGACAATATTCGAAAAATCTTCCACACTATTGAGCAGTCCTTTAGCTGTTAGAGTTAAGACAATATCTGTATTAGATGCGCTCGGGGCCGAACCAATGCTCCCGACGGCTGCTTGAATGTTTTGAGTCTTAACAGCAGTGATGATGTCTGAGCTGTTTAAGCCTAAAGCAGTAATTTTGTTAATATCAAGCCAAATACGCATACTGTATTGCGGACCGAAAATTTGCACTTCTCCAATACCATATAATCGTGAAAGCGGATTTTTGATGGTCGTATAGGCAAAATTGCTCAGATAAAGATCATCAAAAGTTTTGTTTGGAGAACGTAAAGCAATCAATGCTAAAATATCTGCGTTTTCTGTTGAAACGTCGACACCGTTTTGAATAACTTCATCGGGGAGTTCGCTATTCACCTGTTCTAATCGATTTTGTACCTTAACCTGTGCAATGTCAGGATCTGTCCCGATGTCAAAGGTGACGGTGAGATTATAGCTACCGTTGTCATCGGAAGAAGATGACATGTAAAGCATATCTTCAACACCGTTTATTTGGTTTTCTATTGGTACGGCAACCGTATCAGCCAATACCTGTGCATTGGCTCCCAAATAGGTCGTTTTAACTGTAACTTGCGGAGGTGTAATATCCGGAAATTGTGAAACCGGCAAGACTTTTATAGCCAGTAATCCTAGGATAATCATAATAATGGATATTACCATTGCAAATCGAGGTCTGTCGATAAAAAATTTGGAAAACATGATGCCCTAATCCTTCAAATTACTTAAGAATATTAAAATGAACTTTAGTGCCTGAATGAAGATTTTTTGTATCTCCTAAAATCAATAAATCGCCGTTTTGAAAAGTATTTTCTACAAGATACTTGTTTTCAACAGATGCTAAAATTTTTATTGGTATGGTCTTTATGATATTACCGTGTGCAAGAGTAATAAAATTTCCGTCATCTTTCATCTGAATGAATTTCTTATCAATGAAAACACTGTCTTTAAAGGTTTTTGACACTTCAACCGTAACAAATGAGTTTGGAAGCAATTCGTTGTTTTCGTTTTTGAAATAAGTATAAACGGATAAAGAATTTGTGTTTCTGGTTAGTGAATTGTTGGTGTATTTAAATTCTCCTTTATTTTTGAAAAGAGTACCGTTTGCTAATCTTAAGTTTATAACACTGTCTTTAAATAAACCTCCGGATTGCAACATGTTAAGATATTCTATATCAGTTAAAGAAAACACCACCCTAATAGGATCTGTTTGTACAATGTTGAGCAAAGATGAATTTGGCGCGACATAGTCACCTTTACTTAATGTAAAATTTCCGACCAATCCTGAAATCGGGGCAGTAATCGTTGTATATCCGTAATTAATTTTTGCAAGGTCAAGGGATGCTTCTGCGTTCTTTAAAGCTGCTTCAGATTGTAAAAAATTGTTTTTTGCATTTTCTATTTCCGTTTCAGAAAAAGCTTTTTGACCGGATTTTTGTACCCTTTCATAATAGAACTTATTATACTGAAAAGAAGCCTCCTGTTGCATTACTTCTGCTTTTGCAGCCATCAAACGGGCTTTGTATTCATCAGGAACAATAGTCAGCAATAAGTCTCCTTGTTTTACAAATTGACCGGATTTAACCGGAATGGTGTCCAGATAACCGCTGATATAAGGGATGATCTGCACTTGATGAATTGCCTCTGCATATCCCACAAAAGAGGATGTGACGACATTATCCTGCGGAATTAATGGAATAGCATTTAATGTGATGCTTTCATCAATCGGAATATGCCTGACTTCTTTATCTGATTGGTTGCGGATGGCATATCCAAGCAACAGAGAAATCAGGCATAAAACAACTAAAAGAGAAATATATATTTTCCGTTCATTGGCTCTTTCCATAAGATGTATCCTTTACAAATGATGTTTGCACCTAGATAATCCGGAAAAGCCTGTTTTCAAGCCTCAATTTAGCAACTCAATTTCTTTGCTGATTTTGCGAATGGAATTAAGTTCTATCTGCCGAACACGCTCTTTGGAAATATGGTAGGTTTTGCTTAAATCTTCAAGGGTAATAGCCTTCTCGTATAAGCGCCGTTTGAATAGAATATCTTTTTCTCTGGGGTTTAATACGTGAAGTGCTCTTTGAAATAAATCCCGACGGTATTTTAGTATTTCATTATGGGAAAAAGATTCTTCCTGATTAGGCTTTGTATCAGAAATAAAATCCTGCCATTCTGTATTACCATCAGTATCTCCGTCTATAATCGTGTTAAGAGAACCGTCATGCGCCTTAAGACGCATATTCATGTCAGTTACATCCTGTACACTAACATCAAGCGCCTTGGCAATATCGTTCAAGACAAACTGAGAGAGTTCTCTGTCATCAATTAAATTAAGCCTGTTTTTTATTTTTCTAAGATTGAAAAACAGTTTCTTCTGCGCTGCTGTTGTACCCAGTTTTACCAATGACCAGGAGTTTAAAATATATTTCTGTATAGAAGCCTTAATCCACCACAAAGCATAAGTTGAAAAGCGAAAACCTTTTTCCGGTTCAAACTTGTCTATGGCATAGATTAACCCGATGTTGCCTTCGGAAATCATCTCTCCAATAGGGAGACCGTATCCGCGATATTTGGAAACAACTTTTACGACTAACCGCAAATGCGAAGTGATAAGTTTATATGCAATTTGTTTGTTTTTACTTTGTTTGTATTGTAGCGCCAAAGAAAGCTCTTCATCAGAGGAAAGAATAGGGTATTTTTTTATTGATTGCAAATAACGGGAAAGATTTTCTTCCGGTGAAAAATCAATAACGTCCAAATTAGATTGTGCATTCATAACTTTTCTCCTAAAAATTGATAGGAGACAGTTTACCCGTTATTTGTTTTTCCACAATATAGACGATAGTTCTATTTTGAAACTGAGAAAATGACGTTAAAACAGGGGATAATATAGACTAAAGTTTATATTTTCTAAGTTCTTGCAGTAAAGAAGACATGTCTTCCGGAAAATCTGCCGAAAACTGCATATATTGATGTGTTTTGGGGTGAATAAAGCCTAAAGAATAAGCGTGTAAAGCTTGCCTTGGAAAAGAATTTACAATCTTTTTAGTGGCCTCAGGTAACATAAGAGTACTCTTCTTGCCGCTATAAACATCATCCCCGACGAGGTGACAGCCGATTCCGGATAGGTGAACACGGATCTGGTGTGTCCGTCCTGTTTCCAGATTGCATTTTATCAAAGACGCCGCACGCTGATACGTTTCAAGTACTTCATAGTGAGTGATTGCCGGTTTTCCACCCTGTTTAACTTGGGCCATTTTTTTTCTATCATAGGGACTGCGTGCAATGTTGCCGGAAATTGTCCCTTTTAGCGGAGTCGGAACGTTATAAACTACGGCAAAATAAGTGCGCTCAATAGAGTGTACGGAAAATTGCTCTGCCAATGCCCGATGAGCCACGTCATTTTTTGCTACAACCAAGATTCCGCTTGTGTTACGATCTATTCTATGCACAATACCGGGGCGTGCGACACCGCCGATTCCCGATAAAGAATCTTTGCAATGATAGAGTAGCGCATTAACCAATGTACCATGAAAAACACCGGCTGCCGGATGCACGGTCATACCGGCAGGCTTGTTGACAACAATTAAATCTTCGTCTTCATATAAAATATCAAGAGGAATATTCTCTGCAACAGGAGTTGCCGCTTCGGGCTCCGGTAAAAATATTTGATAAACATCCCCCAGGTTTGTTTTATAATTTTTATCAACCAGCACTTCCTCGTCAATAAAGACACAACCATCCTCAATAAGGCGCTGAACTTGTGCCCGGGAAAAGTCTGTAAAAGCATCGGCAATAAACTTATCCAGCCGAATTCCTTTATCGGAATCAGTCACGGAATTAGTATAACGAATTCTATTGTTATTTTGTATTTCTGTCATTGCCATATTAAACATATTTTCACTAATTTGCCCTACAATACAGCAAATGGAAGTATAAAATCAAGCACATATTGTTAAGCAGACTGATGTTTTGTTAAAAAGGAGTAATTTTAATGGCTGATGAGGATTTTTCTTTAGATTCTTTAATGACAACATCTCAACCGTCAGAAAATAAGGAAGAGAAAGAAGAAACAACGTCTGAAGATAATGCAGTGAGTCTGGAAGATGAATTTGCAGTTTTGTTGAATAGTTTTGTAAAACAGGATGGTGGACAGCCTCAATCACAACCGGCTTCTCAAAACCAAATTAAAGCAGAACCTCAAAAAGAGGAAGGAGGCTTGGATTCCTTTTTAACAACACCATCCCCGACTGCAACCTCAACCTCTGATGATGCCTTGGATGAGCTGAGCAGCTTAATTACACCGGCACCTGTAGCAGCAACAGAGGAAAACGGTGGTTTGGATGCGATGATGACACCGGAAGATGAAATAGAAAATAATCCGAATAACCTTAAAC
>CAYPIZ010000034.1:0-9212 GCA_964410935.1 uncultured Acetobacter sp.
TTAAGAATGGATGAGCTGGATTGAGCTACTTGTCCTTCCTACTTTTACAAAGCGACATCAAGATATGGTGTTGCTTTTCAATGGAGAACAGCTTTCCGAGATAGAAATCACTTCAAAGGAATTGTACCATTCCTAGGAGAATCAAGGTCCTTCAAAATATCATATACAAAATCCGCCATAGATTTAATGACAGGAATAGAAACGGCATTACCGAATAATTTATACTGACTTGTAATTGAAATTGCTTCAGGGAAAGAAAAAGTATCCTTATCGCCGTTTTTAAACGCATAATTCACGAACCCCTGTAATTTTCCCCATTCATTAGGTGTCATTGTCCTGATATTCTTTGTATTCACGGGTGATTTCTTCAAGCCGATAAGCTTTCCGGCATATTTCACACCATTAACAGGATCATAGATAAGATTACGTTCTTTTCCGGATCCTCCGGTCGCAAGGATAGTATTGGCTATAGGATTCTTATTATCCGGAAGATTGACGATTTTATAACCAAAACCGTTGCCTTTATCTTTTTCTCTTTTTGCGTGCTTCTCCAATGTATCCAGATAACCGCTTGACATAAAAAATCTACCGGGAACATCTGTATCAAGAAGAGTATTCAGGTTTTCATACAGACATTCCTTACCCCTCATTGGTGTTCTTGTCGGTAGAGTAATATTTCCATACCTTTTTCTATCAAAAGCAACGATGTAGATTCTCGGCCTATTTTGAGGTATGCCGAAGTTTTTGGAATTACGGATAAAAGACTGTGGATCGTATATCAACTCGCCATTTTCGTTTTTTGAAACTCCCACAACCTGATAATCGGCTTGATCCAACTGCGAAATAATTTCGTAAAACGTATGTCCTTGATCATGTGAAACGAGATGATCCACATTTTCCAAGAAAACACTTTTGGGACGATTTTCGAACTTCAGCAGTTCCATAATATGATAAAAGATTATACCTTTTGTTGGATCATCAAACCCTTTTTGCTTACCGGCTCGACTAAACGTTTGGCAGGGAAATCCAGCCAGTAATACGTCATATTCCGTATTTTGTACGGTTTTCTTAAACGTTGCCGAGGTTAAATCATTGCGTGCGTCTTCGTGATACAAATGTTGATAAGCGACACAAGCCATTTCATCGATTTCCGCAGATAGGACATTTTTAAAATGCCCCGTCATTTCAAATCCTCTCCGAATGCCCCCAATTCCGGCACATAAGTCAATCGTTCTATATTTCATTTTTTTCTCGTTTCAAAGGCTTCCCTCACTTTTTGTAAACACTTTTCCGGATGTTTTTTTATATCGTGTCCCCAAAAACGAAGCACTATCCAACCTTCACTTTCCAAGGCAGCCGTTATCAGAATATCGTGTCGAATATTATTTTCAATCTTTTTTTTCCAAAAAATTTGATTTGATTTTATGGTTTCCTTTTGATTTTCAAAATCATATCCATGCCAGAAATCCCCATCACAGAATATTGCTATCTTCTTACCCACAAAGACAATATCCGGCTTTCCGTATACTTTCAAGTTATTTTTCCGATATCTGAAACCGTTATTCCACAACAATTTCCGCAAACTCATTTCAATATCCGTATTTTTATTTTTTACGGCTACCATATTTTTATGACGTTGCTCGGGAGTAAGCTTATCCATATCAGAGTTTCAGCCCCATTTTTTGAGCTTTCTCATACATGTTGTACAAAACCTGTGCTTGTTTTTCGCTAGGTGGCAATAAGCGTTTATGAAACATTTTTTGGAGAATATCATACTCGGTTGGCGTACATTCGGTTTTATATTGCTGATAAAATTCCATCAACCGTCTCCATGTTTCGGGAGGCAGCATTACGACAGCACTTTGACGTTCAATCCCTTTATCTACAGTTTGTTGTTTTTTAGCAGTCTTTATCTCATACTTTACTGCTTCCTTTGTGCTGGTCATATGTTCAAGCACATTTTTAGGTATCTCGAAACGGATTTTCTGGATTTCAGCCCAGGTATATTCTCTTCCTAACCTTTCACGTAAATCTGTTTCATCCGCCTGTGATTCGATATATGTTCTGATTACTTGTAGACAAATCACCACAGCCTGTCTCATATAGTTTGAAATATCCTGCCTATCCCAAATATCAGCATAATCTATGAACGCACCTTGTTCCTTAACATATTTGTCCAGAATAGCCAAAGTGTACGCTTTAATATACGCACGCACAGATCTTCTGCTTTTTCCCCAATCAGAATCCGCTATCAATTTATCGGTCGCTTGTGTTAAAATAATTTTCGCAACAGCTTCCTTAAAATATGCTTCGTTAATAGATAAATCGTCCTTTTCCAGTTTGTCTTCTATTTGTTTAGCAAACTTTGGAAACGCTTGGTTTGTTTTGGTTGAAAGATGAGGATAATTATTAAAAATCATCTCTGTCTTTGCTAATAAAAGTTTATCCACCATCTGAGCTTTCGGGTACTGTAATAAAAACTCTTTTTCCTTACCGTCTCTGGTTGCTTTTGCTTTATCATTCAGATATTGTCCACGGGTTCTTTCGTAATACCATTTATTCCTAATCTGCTGTCCGCCCGTCATTGGAGCCCATATTCGTTCAGACAGGTCCTTAAATGTTTTATGAAACGGACTATTAGAGAAGAAATCAGATTCTTTGACAGGGTTCTGACTGTTCGCATATCTGGCCACTTTGCTGACAAAATCCGCATACTCGTCCTCTTTTTGAACCACGGACAATTTCATCTGTACAAATACTTTACTAATATCTTCTTTTTCTTTAAAACTTCTATAGATAACGGAAGTCGTTTGTCCCCCATTCACGATTTGAAGCCCGTTTAAACGCACAAGTTTTAACGCACCACCTCGTTCGTCAATTTCAATAGAAGATGCTGTACAGGTTAAGCCATTGTTATACGCAAAAAATCTTCCAGGTTCTTCTTTAATGGTAATTTTCATCTTCTTGTTAGTATTGCCTTTGAGTTGTAAAAATGTACGTACATTTTGTTCCAAGAGCTTTTGACCGTATTGATCATATATTTTTGCTAAAACATCCCCTGGCATAACAACCAAATAAGACGCATAATCATTGGCTTCCAATGATGCGGGTAAATAGGAAAGTCCGTTTTGAGTATAATCGTCAATCGAAACCTCAATTTCCTGAAGCGAATTTTCCTGAGTCGATATTCTGTAGATATTTTTCAAGTCAAATATTTGGAAATCGGCTCTTAAATCTTTAATGGTTTCATGGATAATTTCTTTTGTATTTCTTGTCAGAACACCATTTGTAATAATTAGGAATACCAACCTTTGTATTTTTCCTTCAGAAAACAATTCGAAGAGATATCTTCCGGATTCAACAGCTTCATCACTGGGAGCCATATCTTTATACAAAGGGTGTTGTTTATCGACAGCTCCTTCAAAAAAACACTTTAATTTCTTAAACTTTCGCTCATACATATCTTTTGTAAGCGTTGTCGGAGTATCCCCCGCAAAGAACTGATTACCTATAATCGTTAAGACCTTACGCTCTTCGTCATAAGAATACCCCGCAAACTCCATATCAGACTGTATATACTCGCTCCATGTAATATCGGAAATATCGCCGTCCTGCTCTAAATAAGCTCCTATTTTTTGTGTAAATATCTGTGCTTTCGAAGAAGCCTTGTCAATTTGAAACTCTGTCAAAACACTTTGATAAAAATCCTGATAAAACTCTTCTAGTTGTAGATCTGCCATGTTTTAGTCCTTTGCTATAATTTTTTGAACCATAAATCTATGTAATACCGCAAGATCAAGTTCATATTTGACATTTGAAACACCTTCCGGAATATCGGTTATTTGAATACAGGGAAAGCCATCCTTAATTTGGTAAAACTCATTATCAGTTTCACGAAGAGATATCAGATTTTGGTAAGCAATAGCAGGATTGTACCCTAAAGCCAACAATTTTTGCTCAAAAACCACAATAAGATTCTCATCTTCTGAAGCGATATTTTCTCTCAAACGGGCTATTCTTTCCGATAAATCATAGGCACTGCTATCCTGTGTAAACCTATAACAAACCAAGTAAGCCGGCTTACTTTCCGGCATCAGTTGTTTTTCATTGGAAATATGAACAACGGTTTCATCATTAAAACAAGACTTTACTTCCGCAAAAAAATCCGCAAACATAAAGTCTTTGCTTGACATTTCAGGTCCCTGCCATGCGGCTAACAAATCCGCATATGTAAACGCATACTCGTTGTGTATTAGTTCCAGAAAGCTCAATTCTCCCATTAATCCCAATTGTTTACGCATTTCAATGATTTTGACCTGTTCCTTTTGAAGAAATCTCATCCACTGTTTTAAACGTGTAAACAAGGCATCAGCATATTTCTGATTTTTATCTCCCGGCAAAACGTTTATCAAATCTTCCCCAAAACGTGTAAAAATATCCAAATCAGCCTTTTCGTTCAGGACCAAAAAAAATACACTCCTGCCGTCTTTTTCTCCCAATTGAGTTTTAGCACCATTGAAACGTATTTTAGACAGGTCCATATCTACTATACAGGAAAACCCAACGGTTAAAGCACATGCTCCGTTTTTCAAACGAACCCACCAAATATCCGAATTAGGATTCGTATCTGCTTTAATTTGCTGACCTTCCGATAAAAACTCCCAATGAATCTTATGGTTTTGTAATTTTTCAGTCATCTTCATCTCCTAAGTCATCAGCGTTTTCTTCATCTTCCTTTTCTTTTTGTAATTGGTCTCTGACTTTTTCATTATATACAAAGCCTAATAAAGGCTGAAACCGTGGACTTGCAAAACTTCCGGGAAAGCTCAAGGAAAAGAAAGGGACATTTTCTTTAATCAATTCTTGTTTATCAGGAGTACGCTCTTTTTTCTCAAGATGTTGGTATAAATCAAAAATGTTGATAATAAGAAGAGGCTCTTTCCTTTTGTCTCTAATTTCCGATCTCACATCTTTTTCCGGAAGTTCACTTGGTAATGATCCGGCTCTTTCTTGGGAAATATCCGAAACAGCGAAAGAATAGCTATAAGGATCGTGATCGAGTTTATCATAACGTTCCAATTTCAAAAAGGAAATATCCGTTTCCGGTATACTGAATCTGTTGCCTTAAGTCTGAGTACAAGGTAAAACAACCCGCCATTTAAAGTTATCGTTTTCTTTAACATACTTTTCCAACAAACCGCTTTCCAACTGATCATCAATTGCTTTAGGACAACTACGCAGAAGATCTACAATCAAATCTGCCGAAACCTGTCGCCAACGGTAAAATGTTTTCGCTTTTTCGGACGGATCTCCGAGTTTTTTAAGGAATTGTATCGTATACCTTAAATAATCGGCAATATCATCCAGCATATCACTTTCAATTGTTCCTCTTTCTCTGATACAGCCATCAAGATAAACACCTTCATCGCTACCGGCCATATAGCTTTTATTAAGAGCCGTCAAGAGCATGCGTGTAGCAGGATGTTGCTGAACTCTGATTAAAAAATCGGAAGGAGTTTTTCCTGTTTTCTCCATTTTATCAACACACATAACCAGTGATTCCGTAGCAAGAAAAGCGTGATGAAAATTATCATAGTACTTTTCAGTTGTAAATATACGGCATAAATCATCATAACCACGCCGATACCCGAACCATCGTCCCATTTGTAGAAGGGTATCACACATTCTTGTATTTCTTAAAAAATAGCTTACACTCAAATTTTCTATGGTAAAACCACGAGCCAAAGCATTACCGCCTACCGCAATGATATTTGTTTGATGATCGGACGAGTAGCAAATACTGGATCCTTTTGAGTTTGACATACCCACTTCAATAGATTGTATTATTCTCGGCAAATCCGGAAGCATTATTTCAAAGTTCGGAATATCATAATCCAGAGAAGATGCCCATCCGTCTTCAAGCATACTATCAAACAGTTGTTTCAGCGGTTTAATATATTTTGTATATTCTAAAGATCCGGGCATAGAAGAATAATTACGGATTTCATCTTCAAGTTCACGTATGTATTTTTCGATTTCATAGCTCAGAGCTTGATGTACATCAATCAAAAAGCTTACGTGTACCAACATCGAATTATGCTTATTTTCAAACCCGCGTTTATTCCTGACCCAGATATTAAAAATAAAGAGATTGATGGCATCTTTCAGGGTTTGCGGTAAACCATCAATTTTTTTACTGGTTATACCTTTTTTCTGCTTCGGCGGAAAATATCCCATCCAATCATCCAGGGCAGCATTGTCGTCCGGTAATATTTTTATGTAATCTGAATCTTCAGCTTCTTCAGGACCGAATACCCTTTCAGGACCAAAGTATTCACCGGATGAAACCAATGAGAATATGAAATTGCTCGGATACAGGTCTTTTTCATCATCTTCTTTTTCAAAACCCGGATCAATAAAAATGTTAGCAAAAGGCGTTGCCGTAAATCCGACATACGCATTTTTCTTAAAACTGTTTAAAATTAATCTGATTTTTTTATTAATTGCCGTTGCTTCTTCAGTATTTCTTCGTGTATTCACGGAAGCATTGTCTGCTTCATCATCAACAAGTAAAAGAGATTGATCGGATAGATCCTTACCTTTAAGCCAATCTAAAATCTGTTGAAGTACGGTTGTATTTTTTTTGATAACAAAGATAAGAGGTGATGTCGTATTATTTAAATTAGTTTGTTGTGTAGCTCTTCGTGAATCACTTTTGAAATCCCCGTCCATCCGCTCGGTAGTCATAGCAAAAGGTCTTTTTCTTTCTTGTTCTTGCCGACTAGAACATCTGTGTTTACTAACCGTATTCTCCTCAGACATATTTTCGCCGACAACATCAGGTTCATCTTTATTCAGATCCGTCTGCCCGATAAAACCACAGTTAATACGATATTGCGTTTGCTTTCGTAGTAAGGAAGTAGTACCCGCAATAATAATGATGATTTTATAACCGGCATCTGCTGCCTTGGCTACAAGGGCCGTATAATTTGCCGTTTTCCCGGATTGTACGGAACCGATTACCATTCCTCTGCGTCTGGCTTCTGTAATATCCCGATTAGAAGGGTCAAACAAGTTATTCATAACCTTATCAGTACGTTCGTCAATACGGGAAATGACATCTGCTTTATATTTTTCATGTTTGGATAAGTATGACCTATAAGAATCCCAATAATAATTTTTCTTATTTTGTTTTCGTGTTTCGGAAGAATCCGTCCACCATGTGGACTTATGCGTTCCATCACAGATCAAAGCGTCTTCGTCCGTAAATGTTGTTGCGTAATAATACTGTAATTCCGCCACGGCTTTACCAACATCTTCATCAGATAGGTATACCCCCTGTGTTTTAAGATAAGGCAATAAACTCTGAACGGTATTATCTATATCCTGTTGATCTAATGTCTTATCATGAGAAAGTTTATCTAACATTGGTTTTGACATATCTATGAGGGTTTCATAATCGTTATTCATAAAGTTCACTCCAAATCCGATCAATTAAATCTTCAGCATTAGCGTAATACTCATCAGCCAGAAGGATTTTTTTAGTCATCTCCTTATCTTCTCCGAGTCGCTTAAAATACTCTATACTGTCTTTAAGCACGTTTTCATCAACCGTTCTCTCCTTTACAGCGTATAAATCCGTTGTCATCAAAGCGTGTACCCGCTCTCTTGGATAACATTCAGCCAAGCACGTCAAATAGGCTTTCAGATGTTGTCGCTGCTCGGGAGTAAGCTCTTCAATCAGAGCCTTATAACGGGGGTGATTTTCATTGATTTTAAACTCAGAGGTATCATTAACAATGACTTCATTCCAATAAGCATCCTGTGTTTTCTTCGAAACATACCCGGATGATGCGTGTACCCGTCCGGATTTTTCCACCGGAATATCCACAAAATGCGACAATATCTTCCGTATTTCCAGATTCGGAAATGCCGTTGATTTTTTCACATCAATTTTCCATTGTGCGTCTTGGAAAACATCAACATCGACTTTAATACGAACCAAATTAGACGCGTCCTTTATACATGATAAACCAAACCATGTACCGTAAATCAACAAGCGTCCCTGTCTATACAGGTAAAATCCTTGAGATCTGGTAAACCCCTCACGAGTAGCCAACTCTTTAGATTCTGCTCTTGACAGTTTTGTTAAAGGGGGAAGGATATAAGGAGTAATTGTAATTTTTGTACCATTCGACAAAGTATGCTCTTCGGGTTGAGATTGCTGACCTGAACGAGCTACCGTTTTATCTCTGGAAGTGAACGGATCAAAAGGTTCTAATTTGTTTCCGTTAAAGAAAATCTTAACAAAATGCGATTGAAATCCGGGAGACGTCATATATCGGTGAAAAGTCAATGATAAATGTTCTCTGGCTTTGCTCAACTCCTCTTTAAAATCGTCTTCTGCTGTGTATCTATCCATTTTTTCCCACAGCACCAATGTCCCGTGAGAACTTTTTTCAAATACGCTGACCAAATCACCTAATTGGCTTAATACGTTGCGTTTATCCTCATAGGATACCTTTTCAAGAAGCCACTCATTTTTGACTGATAAATTATCCAAGTCCCACGCATAGCCTGATATAACGCGATCAGTTTTGGAGATGACGCTTAAACGGCGGCATTGTGAAAAAGATGCCGTTTTCAGTCCTAGCCCGAATCTTCCTAAATCCGTATTGATACGCTCTCCTTTTTGCGTTCCTAAACGCATTGCTTCCTGAAGCATCTCGGCAGACATACCACTGCCATCATCAAAAACTGCCAGGGCATTCACTGAGTGAAGAGCATAAATACTGACTGTAGACGCTTTAGCGGAAATACTGTTATCCACCAAATCAGCTAAAGCCGTTTGTAAAGAATATCCTATATCTCGGAGAGACTCCAAAAAGACAGACAGAACAGGGGGCAAAACAATATTATCCGAAGCTGCCATATTTCTATCCCCTCAAGACACATCCAGGCGTAGACCGGTATTCTCGCCAACGGATCAAAAAATAAGATATATGAAATCTCCTCATAAAAACTCCCTCACACTCTTGTTTTATATGGAATTATACTAATTCGGGAAAAGTTTTCAACAAAAAAACAATCAATGTTCACATTTAACACAAAAACCCTTTAACCAACCCGTTTCCCATATACAAAAGCGTTTTCCGTATTTTTTCGAGGCATGTTTAAGTACACTTTATCATGTCTCGAAAAAGTGTGTCAAA
>CAYPIZ010000035.1:0-1564 GCA_964410935.1 uncultured Acetobacter sp.
GCTGCTTCATTAAAGAAATGTAAGGCCTTGGAATAGTCAACATCTGTTCCGATTCCATTAAAATAAAGGCTTCCCAGGTTATTTAGAGCAACCGGATTTTTACTTTCACCGGCCAGCTCGTAATAATGTAGGGCTTGCTTGTAGTCAACTGGTGTCCCGTTTATACCATATAGATAAGTATACCCTAGGTCAAGTTGTGCTTCTGTATTTCCTGAATCCGCTTTAGCTTTTAGATCGTCAAGAGAAACAGATGTCGTTGCTGTCTCAGAAGGGGATACGTTAAATAAATTAAGTGCTTTATCAAAAAAAGAAGAGGTGGCGCTTGTTTGTTGCGTATCGGATGTTTCTTTTTGCGGAGATGTAGATGAAACTGTCTCATCAACTCCCAAATCTATTTGGGCTTGTGTGTTATAAGCTAAACAAATCCCTAAAGTACAGCATAACCAGAAGACATTTCTTACCATAATTAAACCTCATTACATAAAAACTTAAACTCAAAAGTACCATACAGCAAAAAAATATTGCTTTCAATACAAAATATAGTATAACGGAGCAAATTGCAAAAATAGAAAAGGATCTTAAAGGATAAGATGATAAATACAGCGCCGATATACGCTTTAAAAGAGATTAGCCTGACTTTTGGCGTTCGTCCTTTGTTCACTTCCGTAAGTCTCAATATTTCAAAAGGAGATAAAATCTGCTTGGTAGGGAGAAATGGAAGTGGTAAGTCAACTCTACTAAAAATTATATCCGGTGTACTTGAGGCTGATACAGGCGAAGTTTTTATTCAACCTGGTGTGAAAGTATCCTATATGGAACAAACGGCAGATTTCACAGCATACAAAACACTAAGAGATGTCATTTTATCCGAATTATCTCAAGAAAATAGGACAACTCAAGCCTATAAAGCCGACAAATTAATAGAGTACTTTGCTATTCAGGCGGATACTAGTCCGCTAACGGCATCAGGTGGAGAATTAAAAAAAGCAGCTTTGGCAAAAGCACTGATTTCTGAACCGGATATCTTACTTTTAGATGAACCGACAAACCATTTGGATATTACAACCATAGAAAAACTTGAAGCAGTTGTAAAAAATTTTGCAGGGGCAGTGATTGTCATAAGCCATGATCGTTCTTTCTTAAACCATGTTTCTAATGCAACATTATGGCTGGACAGAGGAATGATTTATTCGAATAATAAAGGGTTTGCAGATTTTGAAACTTGGCAGGAAGAAATACTAAATCAAGAAATTATTAAAGAGAAGTACCTCAATAAAAAATTGGATGAAGAAACGGAATGGTTGCATAAAGGAGTAACTGCAAGAAGAAGGAGAAATCAAGGACGGTTACGGCGGTTGCAACAACTGCGTCAAGAAAGACGTGAGCAAATTAAAAAAATGGGGACTATTGATTTAGAAATACAAGAGGCTTCAGTTCGTTCTAAAATGGTGCTAGAGGCTAAGCATATTAATAAATCCTTTGGTGAAAGGGAAATAGTTAAAGATTTTTCTCTTCGTGTTTTGAAGGGAAATCGTATAGGAATTGTTGGTGCAAATGGTGCAGG
>CAYPIZ010000035.1:1664-9188 GCA_964410935.1 uncultured Acetobacter sp.
GATCAAGCTAAAAGTCCCGTTTCATGCCTTTCTGGCGGAGAGAAAAATAGATTGATGCTTGCTCTCTCGTTAGCTCGGGAATCAAATTTTTTGGTGTTGGATGAGCCTACAAACGATTTGGATATGGAAACCTTAGATTTACTGCAGGAAGTACTGGACGAATACCAGGGAACGATTCTTTTAGTAAGTCATGATCGGGATTTCTTGGATAAAATAACAACATCAATGCTTTATATGCCGGGGGATGGAACGGTAATTGAGCATGTCGGAAATTATGATGAACTGTATAATAAGTATATTGCTCCTCGCCTAAAAAATACCAAAATTTCAAATGAAAAAATAAAGAAAGAGGCGGGGCCGCGCATAACAGCTAAGCCTCAAAAATTAAGTTACAAAGCTCAACGTTTGTATGAAATTCTACCAGAGGAAATTAGTGAGATAGAACAAAAGATTAGTGAAATTGAAGAAAAACTTTCAGATGCTAACCTTTACATTGAAAATCAACAAGAGTTTTATCACTTGACGGAACAGTTGGATTCGCTGAAGCGTGAAAAAGACGCCAAAGAAACCGAATGGCTAGAGATAGATATGCAAAAAAACAGTCTGAACTAACGATCTTTATTTCTGAACGGCTATATAAATAGCATATAAGACAATGGATGCAAAAATTCCGGCAAAAACATCATCAAGCATAACCCCATAAGCATTTTTAATTTTGCTATCAGCATATTTAACCGGCCCCATTTTTAAAATATCAAAAAATCTGAACAGAGCAAATCCTAATAAATAAAGCCACCAGCTCTCAATGCCGTTCAAACTTTGAGGGAAAAAATAACAGACAAGGGTAAAGGTTAGCAATTGTCCGACAGTTTCATCAATCACAACACGGGAAGGGTCATCATCTCCAGTTTGTTTAATAACAACGTCTGCTGCAGGTACACCTAACGCAAAAATCGCTATTGCAATTGACAACAATGTCCAAAAACCACCGTGTGCAATAATAAGATAAGCAAGTGGCAATGTTCCTAATGATCCCATAGTACCAGGGGCATATTTGGACAATCCTAATCCAAAATATGTGGCAAAAATTGTAGCGAGTTTTTGTTTCATAAGAGTATCCTTAACAGTCATTCTGAGAAAAAGTATAAGCATGGAAGAAATAATTACAACGATAAAAGAATTTGTCCACTAATAATTAATAATTTGTATGATAAAGACAAAAGCAAGGAGTTGAAAATGCAAAAACGAGTGTTTTATATTGTTGTTTCGGTTTTACTAATATTGATTTGTTGTGTGTCTTTATCCCTCTCGAAATTAGAAAAGACTTCAATCCACCAGAAACACAATAATATTGAAACAAAATGTCCCAGCACAGTAGGTGATATTGATATTACATTGATAACCGATTCTCGGTATCGTACTCCTACAATGGTGTCTATGTTTTCTGCAATAAAAAATAAATGTCCGACGAGTAAGTATCATTTTTACATTATCACAGAAAATACAACCGATGCAGATAATACCGCTATCACATCTTTAAAACACCTTGCACCGGATACAGTAGAAATTACATTAATTAGCGAAGACGAGCCCAGCCTTCCATACGAACATATGGAGCGTTTTCTACGTTATAAAGTAGGAATGCATAAAATTTATTTACCGGATAGTTTGCATGACTTAGATAAAGTGATTTATATGGATGGTGATACCATTGTGTTAAAAGATTTACGCCAGTTATTCGAGCAAAATGTAGAGAGTGTATATACTTTGGCTGCTAAAGACGGAATTTATTATCGTTTTCCGAAGGAAATGGCTGAAATAGGACTTGATAAGAGAGGATTCTATTTTAATTCCGGTGTTATGTTGTATAATCTTGCCGAACAGAGAAAAGATAAAGTTGTTGATAAACTCACCGAATACATTAATACGCATACGGATTTTTTTGGTGATCAAGATGTGCTAAATGTTGTCTTTGGAGACAAAGTGCGTTTAATGTCATACCGATACAATTGTATCAGTACTTTTTTTGAGGCTGATGACTTAAACTTTTTAAGTACATATTTTGAAGAAACTTTACCAGAGAACACAACGGATATTTATAAAAATGCAACGGTTATTCACTATGCAGGTGATAAACCATGGGAAGAAAGGTATTCCCCACCATATTTAAAGCAATTGTGGTTTACTTATTATAACGAGGTTTTGAATTATCATCCATGAAGAAAATATATATAGTTTTATCTTTATTTTCCATAATCGCCGGGGTATTTTATTTTTTGCTCCCGAAAACAGTACATTTGGTTTATATGGTGGATAGAAAATATATGCCCTATGCGATGGTTTCCATTCAATCAGCCATTATGAATAAAAAGGAAAGTACTCATTACCATATTCATATATTAGCCGAAGATTTTAATAGTGATGATAAAAATAAGTTACAACAAATGGCTACTTCTGGGGTTAGAATCAGTATTTACCAGACAGAAAATAAAAATCTTGATTATAGGCATTTAGGACGTTTCTCCGGTTTTAAAATCAGTCTTCAAAAAATTTTTATAGCAGATTACTTAAAAGAACAGAATAAGGTGATTTATCTGGATGCAGATACATTGGTACAAACCGATTTATCATCACTTTATGCTACGGATATTTCCCATGTCTATGTTGCGGCGGTTAAGGACGGTTTGATGTATCAACATCCGGAACATATTATGGAATTACAGTTACAAAATTCACAATTTTATTTTAATAGTGGGGTGATGCTGCTCAATTTGAAAAAGATACGCGAGGATAAAAAAATCAACAGTGCGTTGATCTATTTTAATACGCACTACGAAATCTTTGGTGATCAGGACATTCTAAATGTTGTTTTTAGCGGTAAAACCGAAGAAATATCCTATCTGTATAATGTGAATAGTGTTTTTTTTGAAGAAAAATCATCAGACTTTTTAAGTGATTTCTGGAAAGAAAAGGTTCCAAGTCTTCCTGAAAATGTGTATAATCAAGCTTATGTTCTGCATTTTGCTGGCTATAAACCATGGACAAATTGGTTCACAGAACAACAGCTTAAATCTCTTTGGTGGGGGTACGCAGCTGTTGTACAAAAACAATATGATATTACATTTTAAATTCCGGCTTTGTGCGGAATATCTTAATTTATCTTGCACAAATTCAATTTTGACCGTATGATACCCAGAAAGGCAGATAAGGAAAGAAAATATGGTAAAAGTTGTCTCATTCGGGTGTAGAATAAATAGTTACGAAAGTGAAGTTTTTAAGGAAAAACTGAAAGCCTATGATAATTTAATTGTAGTCAATACTTGTGCTGTTACCGCAGAAGCAGAGCGTCAGTGTCGCCAAACTATTCGTAAATTGAAAAGGGAAAATCCAAATTGTAAAATTGTTGTAACCGGATGTGCCGCTCAGGTCAGTTCTTCTCGGTTTGCCGATATGGAAGAGGTGGATTTAGTCTTAGGAAATAAAGAAAAGACAGATATAGAAAAATATTTAGTTTCCTCAGATAAAACGGTTGTGGGAGATATCTTTTCTTTCAAGGGATATGATGCATATATGATAACCGGTTTTGAGGGGAGAGAACGTGCTTTTGTGGAGATTCAACAAGGATGTAACCATAGATGTACATATTGTATTGTGCCGTATGCTCGTGGGCAAAATCGTTCTGTAAAGGAAGAACAGATCTTAGAACAAATAAGAGTTCTCTTGGGGCAAGGTTTTAAAGAAATTTGCTTAACAGGTATTGATGCCTGCTCTTATGAGCCAAGCTTTAGCGGGTTGGTAAAAAAAGTTTTAGAAACTTTTCCCGAGTTACCATCTCTACAATTTGGGTCTTTAGATCCTGCAGCCATTGATGATGATTTTATTTCGCTGGTAAAAAATTATCGTAATGTTTATCCGCATTTCCATTTTTCAATACAAGCGGGGGATAATCTTATTTTAAAGCGGATGGGACGTCGTCATAGTCGCGAGGATGTAATAGATTTGTGCAAGAAAATCAGAAAAGTTCGCTCGGAATGCACATTTGGTGCCGATTTTATATGTGGATTTCCTACTGAAACAGAAGAAAATTTTGAAAATACTTTGCGCCTTGTAGAAGAGGCTGGTATTGATAATTTACACGTCTTTCCATATTCAGAACGACCGGGAACGCCAGCTGCTAAGATGCCGCAAGTACCGGTAAATATCAGGCGAGAACGTGCGGAGAGATTAAGAAATATAAGAAAGGAGAAGAAATGAGCAATTTTTTTCAAAAATTAGGTTTTGGTCTTAAAAAAACTTCACAAAATCTAAGTCAAGGTATCTCAGATATTTTTACTAAAGAGAATTTGTCGGAAGATGTTATTACAGATTTAGAAGAACTGTTGTATACTGCTGATGTAGGGGTTAAGGCAACGTCCGAAATTGTAGAAAAATTCACCTCTCGCCGTTTTGATAAAGGGAGTGATATAACAAAAATTAAACAAGAACTTTGTGCAGATATTGTAAATATTCTGAAAGTTTCCGAACAAGAGTTTGTAATTGATAAGGCTCACAAACCGTATGTAATTTTAATGGTAGGTGTGAACGGTGCCGGCAAAACAACCACTATCGGCAAATTAGGAAAGAAATTTCAATCACAAGGTTATCAGGTTTCTTTTATTGCCGGGGATACATTTCGTGCAGCGGCTACTGAACAGCTGTATGAATGGGGAATTAAGAATGATATTCGTGTTTTTTCCGGTGATCAGGGGTGTGATAGTGCAGGCTTGTGCTTTGATGGGCTGAATGAGGCTATAAAAAAAGGTGATGATATTGTTTTCATAGATACGGCAGGAAGGCTGCAAAATAAAAAAGGGCTTATGGAAGAACTGCAAAAAATTGTAAGAGTGATAAAAAAAGTTATCCCAGATGCACCCCATAAAACGTTGATTACCATTGATGCCGCTACCGGACAAAACGGATTGGATCAAGTAAAGATTTTTAAGGAGCTAGTTGATGTTAACGGTGTCATTGTCACCAAACTGGATGGATCTTCTAAAGGCGGCATATTGATTGCCATTGCATCGGAAACATCAATACCTGTTTATTTTGTGGGTGTTGGTGAAAAAACAGAAGATATGGATGTCTTTAAGGCAGAAGATTTTGCTAAAGGATTATTAGATTTATGATAAGTATGAGTTTTGATTTTGAGGAAGCTCCTGTAAATGCTCAGCCAGCCAAAGATACTCCGAAAAGCGTTAGTGAAGTTTCTAACGAGATTAAACGCTGTGTGGAAGGTAATTTTAACCATATCTTGGTCAAAGGGGAGATTTTTGGGGCCAAACGAGCTGATTCCGGCCATTGGTATTTATCACTGAAAGATGAAAACGCAGTTCTTTCAGCAGTCTGTTGGCGCGGTGTGGCAGCAAATCTCAAAGTCAAAATAGAAGACGGGTTGGAGGTTGTTGCCAGCGGTAAAATTACAACATTTGCAGGAAAGTCTTCTTATCAATTAGTGATAGAAAGTCTTGAACCGGCAGGGGAGGGGGCGCTTCTCAAATTATTGGAAGAGAGAAAACAGCAATTCATTAAAGAAGGTTTGTTTGATGTTTCTCATAAGAAACCGATTCCTTTTTTACCTGAAACTATCGGCGTGGTATCCAGCGCATCCGGTGCGGTGATTCGTGATATCATCCATCGGATTCGGGATAGATTTCCAAGTCATATCGTCTTGTGGCCAACGCCTGTGCAAGGCGATGGTGCAGCGGAGAAGGTAGCCTCTGCCATCCAAGGGTTTAATCTGTTAGATAAAAACGGTACAGGGGTTAAGCGTCCGGATGTAATTATTGTTGCACGCGGTGGTGGTAGCTTAGAAGATTTATGGCCGTTTAATGAAGAGGTGGTTATTCGGGCCGTTTATGATTCCGTTATTCCGGTGATTTCAGCAGTAGGGCATGAGACAGATACAATGTTGATAGACTACGTCTCGGATAAAAGAGCCCCGACTCCAACGGGGGCAGCAGAATTTGCCGTTCCCGTAAAAGCAGAATTAGTCAATACGGTTGATGTTATAAAAATGCGCATGTATAATGCAATGCATCGTTATTTAGCTGAATACAAAACTCAAATAGAAGGCTTAAGTCGCGGTATTCCGAATTTGCGTCAAATTCTTGAGGAAAATACTCAAAAATTGGATTATCGGATAGAGCGGTTGCAAATAGCCATGAAAAATTTATTAACCGAAAAGCAGCATGCGCTTTCTTTGTCGGAGATTAAACCTCTTTATGTGGAAACCCTGATAGAAAGATCTAAAGAGCGTCTTCAAAGTTTGAGTGAAAGGTTGGAAGGTGTTTCTGTGGAGTCTGTTTTGCGTAGGGGATTTGCTTGGGTTAAAGGTGAAAATGGGCAGACAATTTATACCGTTTCCGGTGCAAAACAGCAAGAAAATTTGACGATTCGTTTTATGGATGGAGAGCTAAACACCAGAGCGGGAGAAAAAAAGCCTTCTTCCAAGAAAAAAAATACAAATCCTCAAGGTTCATTATTTGATTTTTAACCTCTATGTATTACCCTTGTGATTAAAAGGAGTACACGATGAGTATGCATGTTGTTTGGTTAGCGTTAATACAAGGAATTACGGAATTTTTACCGGTAAGTTCATCGGGGCATTTGATTTTATTTGCAAAATATTCAGGGTTTGCTGATCAAGGGCAAATGACGGATATAGCCTTGCATGTAGGATCATTATTTGCTGTAATCATATATTTTTGGAACACCATCCAAGAAATGATTATTTCTCTATGGAAAAATAAATTTTTACCAAAGATGAGTGTGTTCGGTGTCCGCTTGGCGTATTTAGTAGTTGCAGCAACTATACCGGCAATTTTTATTGGAGGAATATTTGAATACTTGGGCATGGATTGGGTTCGTAATGTAAAACTTATCGGATGGACTTTGATTTTATATTCCTTTGTCTTATGGTACGCAGATATGTACTTTAGCACAGAAAAAACATTACAACAGATGAACTTTAAAGAAGCCCTACTGATCGGTCTTGCCCAATGTTTAGCCTTTCTCCCGGGGACGAGCCGCTCCGGAATCACCATTACCGTTGGACGTTTTATGGGGTTTAATCGCAGCGAAGTAGCAAAGTTTTCCATGTTACTCTCTATTCCGTCAATTATTGCGGCTGGAAGTTTAACTTTGTATAGCCTGAAAAACGTGCATGAAGAAGGGATAGAAGTATTTCTTGGAAATTCGGTTATTTTATCATTTCTCTTTTCTTTAATGGCTATCTTTTTGATGATGAAATGGCTACGCTATAAGACTTATTTACCTTTTGTAATTTATCGCATTCTGTTAGGGAGTATCTTGCTTTTAAGTGCATATGGAGTGATATAGTTTTTGCACTTTATCAGAAGAAAAGTTGTTGACACTTAAAATAAAGCATACTAAGAATAACAGCGTTATATTGCTTGATCGTCTAATGGTAGGACAGCGGACTCTGACTCCGTTAATCTTGGTTCGAATCCAGGTCAAGCAGCCAAA